>NZ_JBHVHQ010000145.1:0-13351 GCF_042800135.1 Streptomyces sp. NPDC057654
CCATGGCGCTGCACTTCTTTCCGATCGGGTCTGGACTGCGGCTTCAGTTCTGGTTCGCTCTCATGGGCGTCTTCTTCGCACGGCGCTTCTCGGCAAGAGCCCGAAAAATGCGCAGGAGGACCCGCCAGCACACGCCGCTGAAGGCGATGCTGACGATGATTGGCGTGTACTGGCCGGTCATGGCGCAGAAGGCTGCCGCCGGCACAAGAACGATCACGTTCGTCGCGATCATGAGAGTGAACAGGACCCGGGTACCCGTCTGGGCGGCGCGGTCGCGCCGCGTTGAACCGCTGGTGCTGGTGTCCGTGGCAGTGCTCCTTCTCGATAATGATGTAGATCTTCTCGGCGACGTAGGCGTCGTCCTGCTCCCCGGCTGCGGCCTCTGCCTCACGGGCGATCTGGCCGGTCACCGGGATCCGCGTCGGCCGGTCGACTCGCCGGCGTGCAGGACGACGGGTTCAGCATGTTCGTGGCCGCCGGCTGTCTCGAGGGTGACCCTGGCGGTTTTGACGGCGCGCACCGGGCAGCGCGGCCCCGGGGAGACTTCGCCTCGCCCTGTCATCCCGGAGCGCAGACGACCGTGCGCGGGCCCTACGTCCGCAACACAGTCGCAGTCCATGTGCTCCGTCTACCGAGCCGCCTCCTCGGCGATCCGGTAAAGCTCCACACCGTGCCACCGGGGCACGGCGACGACGGACGAACCGTCGTCATCCCGCGCGAACGCGGGGTCTTCACGTGCGGCGAGCTGGAGGGGTGGTCATCAGGCGGTCCCCCGCTCACGGTGGTGGCGCTCGATGCAGGCCGGCAGGCTGATGCCGAGGTGCGCGTACTCCTCGGCCAGGTACGCGTCGAACTCCGCCTGGTGCGAGAGGATCAGCCGTCTGATGGCGGCTCTCCCGGCCAGCGCCCGGAGTTCCTTCACGGAGGCCCCTGCGGCGGCAGCGACTTCCCCGTCGCGGCGGTACGCATCGCTGCGGGCTATCTCCTCGGCGTGGCTTGCGGCCCGCAGCCGCTTGCACTCGGTCAGCCGCAGTTGCAGGGTGTCGCGGTGTGCACTGGCCCGCCTGGTCCAGTCGTGGGCTGCCAGCGTCGGGTCGCCGCGGCGTTCGTGCAGCTGCGCCTCGACGTTGGCGATGAGTTGTCCCAGATGCTTCCTCCAGCGGACCTGGTTGCGCGGGTGGCGCAGCGCGGCGCGCTGGCTCAGCTCGCCGTCACCCGCGCTGTCGGCGACGACAACCTCCCGGAAGTCGATGTCCGGCAGGATCGCCAGGTACTCGATGTCGCGGACCTGCGCGGCGGAGACGTCCACGGGCTGTTCGGGGGCGGATTTGCTCAGGTGCCACCAGGTGCAGACGCATTCGTAGGGGCTGAGGGACAAGCCGATGCTCAGGGCGACGCGGCGGGCTGCTGTATCAGCCGCTGTGCGAGTGGCGTAACGGGACTTGGTCGGTTGCGGACAGGCGGGCATCAGGCGGCCTTCCGGTCGGTTCGGGTCTGGGTGTGTCACCAGTGCGCGGTGCAGGGGGGCGACGTCGACGGCGTAGGCTCCCCGGACGAGGAACGTGCGGCGGGCGAGGCCGCGTTCTTCGCGGGTGAGCCAGTGGGGGGCGCGGGGTCGTTGACGGCGCGGTCGAGGTGGTGTGCGGCCGATGTCCGTGGGCGCCGGTGTCGGGCTTCATCGGCGCGGACACTGCCGCGGGAGCATGGACATTGGCCGGTGCCGCGGCCGTTGCCCTGCTGTGTGTACACCGCCGGCGCGGACGCGGCCGGCCCTTCAAGTCGGCGTTGCGGCGCAGCGGGTGCGAGGCCCCCGGAACACGAACTGCATGAATGCGGGACGTTCTTGTGCGATTCGGCATCTGGCAAAGAGCAGCAGGGCTTCCCGCCCGGTACGGACTATGCCGTCTGATCTCCTTCAGTGGGCGGGGCCTGTCCCGCACTGGCAGCGTCCGGGGAGTCTGTGGTGGGGCGGGCCGTCATCTGTTCGCGCTGGTACGTCGCGATGCGGAGCATCTGCTGTCCGAGCCGCTCGGCGTCAGCGATCGGCATCTGCACCTCGGCCTCGCGGCCGATGGCAGTCTCGCCGCCGATCGTCACCACGACGGTGAAGCACACGTGATGTTCGGCTGCTTCTTGGCGGGACCGCGTGACGGTGCGGCGAAATGCGAAGCTGGTGACCTTTGCGAGCCACGCAGGGCGGGCGCTCGTCGTCTTTTCGTTCTCGGCCCAGCCGTAGCTCTCACCGACGGCGGTGACGACGGGACACACGTCGCCGCAGTCGAACTCCGTCCACTCGTCGCAGTAGCCCGTCGCACCCTTCGCAGGGCAGGAGTGGCAGCGGTCACCATGCAGTTCCAGAAGCTTTCGGTCGGCGGCGCAGCGGCGCAGCACCGAGGCCGGGTCGTTCAGGGCGATGTGAATGGACTGGGCCTCGGAGGACCTTCTTCCTTCGTTACAGAGGGCGTGCTCGTCACGCTCGTCACCTATTCTCTCGCCGCCGGTCTCGCCGTCTTCGCGTTTGTTCTCTGAACGCCAGCCGCTGTGCCAACGGCCCTCGCCGTCGTCGCACGCTTCGCGGGCAGCCTGTTCACGCTGTTCGATGGCGTTCTTCGTCCAGGCGAGGATGTTGTTGCTCATCGCTTGCTCTCCGTCCGATCATGACTGCCGTCCGGCTCGCTGTACTCATCCCACGGGGCCGCGAGGCATTCGGGGCCGCCGCCCCTGATGGTCTCGCCTGTCCGCTCCCAGAGCATGCGTACCGGGTGCACCTCGGGCAACTCGCGAACGGTCTCAGTCATCAAGGCGTGGAGTTCGCCCGTGCCCACCTCATCGAGGCCGGTCGGGGTGATCGCTGGTTTCGTCCTGATCGTTGGTGGTCCTGCCCGTGCGAGGCGTCGCGCCGGAGATGGGACGGGACTTGTCATCCGCTCCGCTGAGATGCCTGGGGATGAGAGGCGGATTGGGCGGTTCGAGGTCGGTGCGCGGTTTCACGGTCTTGGGCTGCTGAGGCTTGGAGAGAATGGCTGCGCCGGGTTCGTGCGGCGGCGTCGGACCCTCATCAGGGTTGGGGGCGTCCGGGCACTCCCGGCCACCGGATACGTCCGCCCAGGGAGCCCTGGGGGTGTTCTGACGCAACATGTGATCGCCGTACGTGCAGCGAGACGTCAGCTTGGGGTATCCAGGGACGGTCATTGCGGCTTCACCTTGATGACATGAGAGTTGCGGCAACCCATGAGCGCGTCGACGACGTCGTCGACGCGGCCGGCGGCCAGCGAGCCGAACAGGGCATCGAGACGGTGCCGTTCGTTCTGCTCCAGCAGGCTGTCGGTCCCTTTGCAGCGGCGGTGCACCCTCAGCGGGTCGCGCAGTGTCATGTGTTACTTCTCCAGACTCTTCAGATAGCTGATCGCCGGGGAGACGTCGCTCACGGAAATCACAGCCTCGTCGTCTTCTCGGAGTGCGTTCATGTAGGTCCGGATCGCCTCGGCGGTCGGATCTCCGGCGTGCTGTCGCAGCAGAGCGCGCAGGTAGTTCTTCTGGCGGTCGCCGGCGGGGCCGCCGCTGTTGAAGCCGAAGTACAGCAGTGATCCCCGCGGCATGTAGACCTTGTCCAGGAGGGGGTTGCCGGCCGCGCTGTTCAGGTGGTCCATGTCTCTTCCTCCACGCCCCCGGTCTCTGTTGGGCCGCAGAGGGCAAATCGGCCTTCGTCATGCAGGAAGAGCCGGGTTCTCCCCGTCTCCGGCGCTTGTGCCCGTCTGCCTTCCGGATATTTCTGGGGGGATATCAGCTTTCGCTGCTCCCGACTCGGCCAGGGTGACCGCGCAGGTTTCGGTCGGCAGGGTTCCATCACCGTGCTCGCCCGGGGCTTCGCCGCTGTGCCCGGGTTTGCGGATCAATTCCCGGTACGCCTCTCGACGCTCCTACCCGGTTCTGATTTTTCCTCTGTGGAGTTGTTTCGCCGTCCTGTTCGGCGGTGACCGATTCGGGAGACTGGCTCATGGCTGTGCTCCTGGCGTGGACGTGGTCTTTCGCAGATCGGACCGGATCAGCTTCGCTGATCAGGCAGAAGCGCACAGCCCTCGCCTGACGCGCAGCAGACTCAGACGACGGGGCTCTGCGGACTTCACCTGACGACGCCCGGAAATGAGCCTCAGCCGGTTATGGCTGGAGGCTGCCGTCCGGCACGAGGATCGTGATCCGGTCCTGGCACAGTTGCCGGCCGCGGTTCGAGAAAAGACCCCTCAGGCGTCCTGCGCCCGTGCCTTCTTCGTGGGGCCCGATCTTCAGCCGACTCCTGGCGTGCGGGTCGCCGGTGTAGCTCGGTTTCGACGCGTCGACGGGCTCGACCGTGCAGCGCAGCCGCTCGACGCGCGGCGTCCGGTCTGCCTCGTGTGGACCGATGATCCGGACCTCGATGTCGTTGGTGAAAGTCAGGTGGTGCCAGAGGAGATGCGGCTGCTCGTGCCGCTCTTTCACCGACACGTTTCCGGGTACGACGACGTCGTGGTCTTCGACGGCTGTGTAGTCGTAGGTGCCGGTGTACGGAGCCTCCGCCTCGGGGGTCGCCTTGTAGTAGGAGCCGTCGGTGCGCCTGACGAGCTTCTGTACCGGGTCCGCGACATAGACGATCTTCGTGTTCGCCATGGCGGCGCGTTCCTGGGCGTTTTGCTCCTTGATGTGGTTGAGCCAGAGGTACAGGCCTGCGACCAGGGCAGCAGCCATCGGAATCGAGATCGCCCAGTCACGCAGGCGTCGGCGTCGGTGTAAGGGGTGGGTGTCGTACATGGTGCCTGATCTCTCATTCTGGGCGTGACGAGAGGGGGCGACGGCGGTCTCGTCGGGCGGGCCGACGAGGTTCACGTGGCCATCACCCGTGCTTGGGCCACCCGCTGGGAGTGGACGTCGCCCTTGCAGAACGGCCGTCCGTCGCGGCGGCAGGGCACACCGGGCTCGATCTGGCAGGCCGGGCAGCAGGCGGTGCTTTGACAGGGTGGTGCGCGGCCGGTGTCTCTGGGCGCCGCGGTGCCGGATCGAGTCGGGCATCGGGACGGCGAGCGGACGGCAGTCGGGGCAGCGACAGGGCTGACCGGTGTCGCGGGACAGAGCCCGGTGTCGCGTAAGCGGCGGTAGTTCGTCGGAGGCGGCGGTGCGTTCGCTCGGTCGCAGGAGGTACCCGGCGACGTCGAAGCCACGGCTGTCCGGAACGTAGTCGTGGCTTCGGCCTTCATGCCGCTTTGGTCACCACCAGTGCCGGAACAGGTAGTCGCCGCGCGGCAGCTCGCCGCGGCGGATGAGGTCGCCGAGGACCAGCCTCAGCGACGGCGAGAAGGCTCGGTCGGCGAAGAACCGTTTCTCGAACACGGCGTTTTCAAGGTCTTGTGTCGCCGGCGGGTTGGCCTCGACGGTGGCCGGCGTGTTTTTGTCGGCGACGCGGATGCTCAGCCAGTAGTCCAGCTTGGTCATGCCGGTCTTGAAGACGCTCTTGCCGGTGCGGGAGTCCCGGCCCAGGTAGATCTCGGCGTCGTCGAGATAGTCGAGTGCTTCCAGGTAGTCTTCGTCGGAGGTGAGCTCGTAGAGTTTTACGCTGTCATTGCCGATGTGTTCGCCGTCCCGCTGGCATCCGCGCAGCGAGCTGTAGGGCTTGCCGTAGACGCGCTCGGCGATGGCTTCGATCGGGATGTATCCGTTCTCGGCGGTCGCATAATGAGCGTGTGGTTCCAGTATGTAGATACTGCGGGGCGTGTATGCGGGCGTATCGGGCATCGGAGCCTCCATGGGTGGTCCGGTGGTGATGGCGGGGTGAGTGCGTGCTGCTCACTGCCCGCCCCGCAGGAGGTCCGCCAGAGCCTCGGCATGGGCGGACTCCGCCACGTCGACGGTGAACTGCTCTTGGAAGGAGTGGATCTTCTCCCCCACCTGTATGCGTTCCTCGACGGCGTCCATGGCGAGGATCGCCGCCGCGAGTTCGAGCCGGGCGTCCGCCAGGCGGTGCTTCAGTTCGGGATGCTGCTCGGACATTTTGCTGAGGCGGTGCACGGCGGCGGCCTTCTGCTCCTCGCTGATGGTGGGCATGACGTCTGCTTTCTGCTTCTGAAGGGGGAATGAGAAGCCCCCGCACGGCGCGGTCCCTGCGGGGACTGGTGGGGCGGATAGACCGAGCTCGTGGTGACTGGCCTGGGCCAGCCCGGGCGAGCTCGGTCTTGCGGCCTCGGGCGGTCTCGGCACTCCGGGTGAGGTCCGGGATGCGCGGCATGTCCTCGTGGCCGCACTGTGCGTCAGGAGTCTTTGCGGGCTGCCGCGCAGGCCTGCGCTTCGGCGTCACGGGAGGGGATGGTGGCGAGGAGTTCGCCGGGGCTCGCGGCCCTGGCGAGGGGATCGGTACGGGTCGGGTCGGCGTACAGGGTCCACACGTCGCCGCCCATACGCGGCCGGTAGGAGAGCTGCCAGAACCGGCGGCCGGCATAACAGAGTTCCCAGGAACACGGGCCGGACGGGCGCGCGCTCACGCCGGCCGGAAGGTCCGGCAGTTCCGGCAAGGGACCGTAGGCGCGGTCTATGTAGGCGAGGTGTTCGGCCGTCGCCGTGATGGCGACGCGTATCGTGTGCGGCCACCGATGCCCCTCGGGCAGCAACGGCGCCCACTCCTTCCGCTGCGCCTCGCTGCTCGCGCTGCCGGTGTACGGCGCCCAGGCTGCTCCGCGCGCGTAGTCGAAGCCGAGCCGCATCAGATGCCATCCGGCGGCCGTCTTCAGCCCTTCTGTGTTCGCACCGTCGGTGATGGTGCCCAGGTGGATACCGGCGGGGTCGTTCTCCCGGCCGGCCGCGCCCCGTTCCATGAGCGCGATTGTGTGGCGTTGTTCGGCCGTGCCACCCTCGACGGTTATGAGCCGCAGCGTGGCGCCCCCGCCGGCGAGCGGGTACGCCATCCGGATTTCCGCGACGGTCGGCAGGGCGGCGAGCTGGCCCGCACGTATCCGCTCCAGCCGGCACGGCTGCCACGCGGCACCGCGCGCACGGACGCCCGGGACACGAGTTGCCGGCGCGGCTGCCTTCTCTCTCTGCTGGGCAACCGCGTTCACCACGAGCGCGAGCACGCCCTCACGCGTCTCGCTGTCGGATCCGACCTGTCTGCTCTCGCCTCCCATCTCCCGCACCCTCCAGACCAGCGCACCGTGCTTGCTCACCTGAAAGGCCGCGTACAGGGCCTGCGGGAACCGGATTCCGCCGAGCGTCTCGCCGGGCAGCGCGAACAGCCAGCCGTCAGTCCCGAAGCCGGCGCCGTCGGGCTTCCTGCCGTTGGCCGGCGTGTACCTGGTGTATTCGGGTTCGACGGTATTTCGGACGATGCTGCGGGCCTGCGTGGTCATGCTGGGTTTCCTCTCGGGTTACTTCCGTGGTCGCGTGTGTGCGGAGCGCCCCGACCCTGCGACGAGTGCGGCGCGGGCCGGGGCGCCGTGAGGGCTAGAAAGGGGGACAGCACAGGGGGCCTGTGCACTTATGCGCGGCGGCCTGCGCCTGCGCGGCCCGGCGCTCGCGCTCGGCTTGATCGCGGCGCATGATGCGCCGGGCGACACACGGCGCGTTCTCGCACTCGATGTGCCCCTTGAAGGCGTCGGTGGAGTCGTCGAAGATCTCGATCAGCCCGTAGTCCTCGCACCAGCCGCACTGCGGCTCAGGGGCGTGCAGGGCGTGCAGGCTCTCGTCGTCCCCGCACCCGATCCGATTGGACGAGTCGTGCCAGGCGCCCTGCCCGTCGGCCTCGATCCACTCGACAGCGCGTGTGCAGTGCAGACAGGTGTGCTCCGGCTTCGGCACCGTCATCCCGAAGTGGCCGGCGACGGCGGCAGCACACTGCCCGACCTGTATGCCTGCGCTCGTCGTGGGCATGAGCTCGTCGCTGAATCCGTCGAACACGAGACGGGTTGACTCGTCGTCGGTGACCATGGCAGCCACAGCCGACAGTGCGGTTGTGGGCAGGTCGTAGTGATCGGCGAACCGGCGGCCCTCCGGGGTACGGGCGGACGGGTCGGCCATACAGTGGATCCACACCGGTGCGCGTCCCGGCACGCTGCACACCAGGTACTCCGTAGGCAGCCTGTGCCACGGTTGTTCCACGTGATGCGCGATCCCGAGTGCTTGGAGCGCGTCACGGAGCATGGTGCCGGTGCGGCCGTCGTGCGCGGGGCGCGTCTTGGTCAGACTGAGGCGTGCGGTGGACGCGGACATGCGGGGTTCTCCTTGGGTCGGTTCGGGTTCCGTGGTCATGGACGTCCTGCCCAGGTACGAGGTGTCGTGGAGGGTGGGGTGTCAGGTGTTCTGGCTGGTCAGACCGCGTGCGGTGCGGTAGGCGGGGATCAGGTCATAGGTGGAGCCGAGCCGGTACCGCCAGAAGAGTTCGTCACGGTCGAGGCCGGTCGCGGTCTTGCGAGTGCCGTCGTCGGTGTAGTGGTCGGCGATCACCAGGGCGGCGGCGGTGTGCTCGGCATGGGACAAGCCGGGGCCGGTGATGTGCCGTTGGGCGACGATGCGGTCCAGGCGAGCAAGGATTTCGGGGGCGGGGGTGATCCTGGGGGCGGCGTGCTGGCCCATGCCGGAGGTCCTCTCGTGTGTGCAGGGGGGATCATGTTGAGTGCGACCGGCCCGACCTGAACGGGGCGGGGTTGGCCTCGACGGTGGCCGGCGCGCTCTCGTCGGCGACACGGACGCTCAGCCAGTAGTCCAGCTCGGTCATGCCGGTCTTGAAGACGCTCTTGCCGGTGCGGGAGTCCTGGCCCAGGTAGATCTTGGTGTCGTCGAGGTTGTCGAGTGTCCCCAAACGGCTATCTGACCTGTCGAAGGCAAAGCGGCTGCCGTTCTTGTCTGACACGAATCAACTCGGCGAAGCGGTCGAGCGTGTCTGTCGACGGCTGGACCTGGTTTCCCGACGGGGCAACCGGGAGATCCCGAGGAATACGAACCCGCTCTTGCACGTGCATGTCCAGCCGCGGTTCGAGTGGGAGCCGGCCAGAGTGGTGGGTGCTCGGATGCGGCTCTGTCCGCGTGAACGGTGGAGCGACGAGCAGTTCAGGATCGGCCCGCAGCATGACGTGCCGCGAGATGCAATCGTTAGCAAACTGGACCAATTGCGCTCGGTGGTCTTATGGCAGTGGGCCCGGTGCCTGGTGGCGGTCAGCCGATGCTCACTGAAGACGCCTGGGCGGGAGTGAGGTTGAGCGGGGCCTTGTGGCCCCGCCGGCGCTTCAACGTACCTGCCAATCCCGCCCGTTGGCTGATACCGCTAGCACACCTGCGCTCGTTGCGGGTTTGGCGCCGGCTGCTGTGGCGGGAGCCGTAGGGACTGTGCTCCGCTATCGGCGGACTGCGGTCAGGGCCGTACTGATCACTGTTTCACTCGCTCTTGCTGTCGCGGCCGCCTGAGTCAGGTGCGCAGCCAACCTGTCCAACTAATCAATCATGTTTGCGCGTTCCTCCGGCGGAATGCCTTCGAGCACTTCGCGGATCGGTAGCCAGTGGGGAACGTCTGGCTGCTCTCCCGGCTCGTCGGGATTGATGCGCTTGATGTGGTGATATGCCCTGGACGGTAGCCACAGGGCAATTCCGTCATCCACTCCGACCAGCAGCGCCATATACCCTCCCTGGACCGCGCTCGTCGACGGGGGGCGTCCGACAAAGTCGCAGTCGCTGGCTACGAACAGCCGGTGGTCGATGTCGCGGCCCAGCACCGGAGCTCGTTCGCCCGGCTTCGCAGGGTTTTCAAGCCAGACCCAGCCGCTTGATGTCGGGCGCTTGCTCAGGTCAAGGACAGTATCAGCGATGTTCCAGCCGGGGAGGTCGGCTGTGGTGGCATGGCGGGTGCTCATGCGGCTCATCCTTTCAGGATAGGACCGTTGAACGGCCGCCCCTAGGGTTTCGTCTCGGATTGCACCGTACGTCTTAAGGTTCCCCGCCGTCTCCGTGGCGACGAGGGGCGCAAACGCGGGGCTGTTGCCGGCGGGAAAGGCCGGCAACCGTGTCCAGGGATCAGCGACAGGCGGTCCAAGAAGGCGGTGCGCAGCCGTTCGGCGGAGGCTGCCATCTCGATGGCGCACTGCTCAAGGAAGAAATGGTGCCGGGCCGGAGCGACGAAATGTTCGTATTCCGCGATCAAGACCTTCGGCAGGTCGGTGGGACGGGCGGTGTTGTGGCGGTGGCCAACCCTGGAGTGCTGGCGAAGAATGCGGCCGGGCCCGCAGCCGGGCTGCGTCCCATGGCCTCGGGCGGGACGTGCCGACATACACGACAAGAGTGCCGTCGGCGGCCCGCATCACCTCGTCCTACTCTTTGGTCATGGGGAGGGACGTTTCGGATGATATCCGTACCAGGACTTCGGCGAGGTCGACCTTCCGGCCTCGGACGATCTCGGCAGTCGGGAGGATGATGCGGAAACCGCCGGCCGGGTAGCTCGGGTGGTCGGAGAACACCACGGCACATGTCCAGGAACCGGAGTGGAGTCTGCGCGGCAGCGGCTCCTCCTCGACGTCCTGGGGCAGAGCGTCCTCCCGGAACTCGATCGGCACTACGACGACGCGGTAGGCCTGGTCAGTGCGCGGCGGCTCCCAGGGCAGTTCGACGAGCAGGTCTTTGGGCCATTCCTTGATGGTCACGGGCAGAGTTGACAAGCAGTGGTTCAGCGAGCCTTCGGGGGCCTGGGCCAGCCGGGCCTGCTCCTGCTCCTCGGTCTCGATGAGGCCGATGTGGCTGAGGAAACTCATGGTGGTCTGTTCTCCTTGGTCAGTGTTTGGCTGGGACAGGCGACGCGGAATACAAGCAAACGAGTTCGCCGAGTTCGCGGCGCATGCCGTAGACACGTGATGCCTCCAGGGGGCGAGATTCCGGTGAACGGGGTCGTCCGGCTTCGTCTGTGCCGTTCCAGGGAGCGACAGGTGGAAACTCCTCCCCCAGTCACCGGCCGGCCACCACGAGAGCGAGCGACGGGTCCGCCCCTTGAGCGGTGAGGCCCCCGGCGTCGAGGAAGACGCGACTGCTGCGGACGAACGGTTGTGTGCACTCCCCACGCCGGTAGCGGTGGATGAGCCGGGGGCAGTGCCGGGCCGCGGTGGGCGTGCGGGGTGAAGCGTCAGGCGGGAGGCGGTCCCTCCAACTGCTTCACGGATTCGACGTCAGGCTGGCCGAGGGACTCACTGCTCGTCTCCTCGCCGTCCAGGAGGTAGCGCTCCTCCGCATCCTGGACGGAGTCGGCGCGCAGGGTGAAGGTGATCCGCTCGGAACGGACCACGATGACCTCGTACCAGCCCATCCCGTCCCGGCAGGTGCCGTCGGTGGAGTCTTCGTGGTCGGTGCCGGTTGGTTGAACGAGAGGGGTGCACATGCTTGACGTCCTTTACAGACAACTGAAGTGGTGGTGGCTTGTCGAAGTGGAGGTGGCCGAGGCTGTCTCGTCACGGAGCGAGGCGGGTGGCGGCAATGGCGGGGGCGAAGACGGGCACGTGGTGCGGGCCGTCTTCACGTTGGTCAGTTCGGGTCGGGGACGGGGGGAGACGGACGGCGGGACGGCTGCGAGCCACGGCATCCTCTGTAAGGCATCCAGGTCGGCTTCGCCCCTGCGGTAGTGGTGCCGATCGGGGAGTTTCGGGTCAGCGGCGGCGAGCAGGGCGGGATGCCCGGGGCGGTCCTGCGGTCAGAGCGAGAATGACGACGACGGCGGTCAGCACTACGGCGGCCACGAGCAGGGTGCTGTGGACAGCGAGCAGGACAGCAGCGAGCGTGTAGCCGCCAACGAGGGCCGTGGCCAGGTGGCGAGGGGCGGCAGGCAGACGGTCGGCCCATGTGGACACGACCACGGCCAGGAGCGAGGTCACCCCTATCAGCAATGTGGAGGCGATGACCAGGGTGAAGTACGGCATGAAGTTCTCGATTCGTGTCGGTGGCGGGCGGTCGGAGTCGATCCCACGGCACGGATAGTGGTCCGGCTCGCTCGTCTGTCCCGGCGCCCCGGCCGGCGATCGGCCCTGGTCTCCGGCCAGCCGGACATGGCGGCCGCTGCGAAGGGCGGCTCAGCCGAAGCGTGGGGCGCGGGGTGGGCGGGGCCGGCTGGCCCAGGCCGACAGGGGTCCGTCGGTCGGTGGCCGCTGGATGCCGCGCACGGGCGTGGCAACGGCGCTTCGGAGCACGGCGGGTGGAGTGTCAGGGGCCGGGCATCTGGAGCGAAGCTGTAGCGCGCAAGGGGGGCTCACGGGGGAGGTATTACCGTGCGACGGCCTGCCCCAGAGTTTTCCGGGCAGGCCGCACCTCTGCTGCCGGGCCGACACACAGAAAATCAAGATCGCGAACGGTTCTCGTCTTGGTCGTCGTTGGTGTGGTGGCCGGTAGACGGGTATGTACTGTCGGGGGCGTCGAGGAAGTCTAGGAATGCCTGGACGATGAACTGGCGGTCGTGTCGGTGGTCGAGACGGAGGCGGTCGACGGCGGCGTAGGCGGCCTGCTCGACTTCGGCGCGGGTGTGCAGGGTGTCGGATTCAGTGCTGGGGGTGGTGTCTGTTGCGTGTTCGAAACGAGTGATGGCGTGACTGGCAGCGTGGGCGGCTTGGGCGGGCTGGGGCTGGGGGGTGGTGGAGGGTTTGAAGAGCCGTTGGGTGTCGAAGAGTTCGTGGTTGATCGACTCCCACAGGGCGGTGTTGCCGCCATTGCGGAGAGAGAAGTAGCCGTAGCACCACATGTCGTGGAGCCAGCGGTCGAGT
This sequence comes from Streptomyces sp. NPDC057654, assembly GCF_042800135.1. NCBI lineage: Bacteria > Bacillati > Actinomycetota > Actinomycetes > Kitasatosporales > Streptomycetaceae > Streptomyces > Streptomyces sp. NPDC057654. The sequence continues at coordinate 12,738 of NZ_JBHVHQ010000145.1, forward strand.
TCGTTGGCGGCTTCGTGGCCCGGCACGCCGCGATAGGCGCCCAAGGCCATGCGCGCCCTGGCGGCGATGGCAGCGGCGGAACGGGGATAGATGAGCTGTCCCATGGTGTTGTCTCCCCTTTCTCGATGGGACCGCCCGGCGCGGCGGACTGGCGGATGGGGCGGCTGGCTACGGAGTGGTCGTGACGTGGATGGTGTATCCGGTGTTGTTGAAGGGGCGGGCGGTCTCGGCGGTGAACTGTGCTTCCTGCGGGGTCATGCAGGTCACCGTCCGGCGGCCGGGCCCGGTGCCGTTGTAGAGGGTGACGCTGTAGCGGGCATTTGCGGGGACGCCGCCGGGTACGGCCTTCAGGGTGGGGGCGAAGCCGCGTGCGGCGCGTTCGGCGTTCGCGGCGGGGATGCAGGCGGGGCAGAGGAAGGGCCCCTGGCCGGTGCCGTCGTGGGTCCATACGGCGCCGTAGGCCAGGCAGGTGGTGCGGGTGCAGCGGATGCCCGCGGTGCAGCGGGCCCGTATCTCGCTGCGGCGGGCGGCTTCCCGGGTGATGTACGCCGGGACGGCGGGCTGGTCGTCGTCAGCCGGCCGGGGAACGTAGGCATCGGGGGCAAGGCCCCAGC
>NZ_JBHVHQ010000146.1:0-13311 GCF_042800135.1 Streptomyces sp. NPDC057654
CGCGCCAAGGACACCGTCGCCGCCATCGGCGGCGAACTGCTGGAGCCCAAGCCCGGCGGCAAGCCCGGACAGCGGCGGATCCGCCCCGAACTGTGGCCGGACCCCGGCTTCAGCGATGTGGGCGTGCGCGGCGACCTCACCGAGTTCGACGGCGCGCGCGTCGCCGACCTCGACACCTTCGAAGGAGAGCTGACCGAGCGGAAGTTCATCGAGGCGGTCGCGGCCGTCATGGGCCGCCGGATGGCCGAGGACGACCGGATCGTCGTCATGGGCGAGGACGTGCACCGCCTCAGCGGCGGTACGAACGGCGCGACCCGCGGACTGGCGGAAGCCCACCCGGACCGGGTTCTGGGTACGCCCATCAGCGAGAACGCTTTCGCGGGCCTCGCCGGAGGCATCGCCCTGGAGGGCAGCCGGGTCCCCGTCGTCGAGTTCATGTACGCGGACTTCATGTGGGTGGCCGCCGACCAGCTGTTCAACCAGATCGGCAAGGCCCGCCACATGTTCGGCGGCGACAGCGACGTACCGCTGGTGCTGCGCAGCAAGGTCGCCATGGGCACCGGCTACGGCTCGCAGCACTCGATGGACCCGGCCGGAATCTTCGCGACCGCCCCCGGCTGGCGGATCGTGGCGCCGTCCACGCCCTTCGACTACATCGGCCTGATGAACAGCGCGCTGCGCTGCAAGGACCCCGTCGTCGTCATCGAGCACGTCGACCTGTACGCGGCCTCGGGGCCCGCGCCCGTCGACGACCTCGACTATTGCCTGCCCGTGGGCAAGGCGGCCGTACGGCGCACGGGCGAGGACATCACGATCCTGTCCTATCTGGCGATGACCGGGTACGCGCTGGAGGCCGTCGAGGAGCTGGGCACGGTGGACGCCGAGGTCATCGACCTGCGCTGGCTCGACCGGGCCAGCATCGACTGGGACACCATCGGGGCCAGCATCCGCAAGACCAACAACGTCCTGATCGCCGAACAGGGCGCCGTCGGCACCTCGTACGGGGCGTGGCTGGCGGACGAGATCCAGCGCCGCTTCTTCGACTGGCTCGACCAGCCCGTGCAGCGCGTCCACGGCGGCGAGGCGTCGCCCAGCATCAGCAAGGTGCTGGAGCGGGCGGCCATCGCGCGGAGCGAGGAAGTCGCCGCCGAACTGGCCAGGGTCACCGGCAGCTGAGCCGCCGGGCCTCTTCCCTCTCTTCCCCCACTTCCCCCCCCCATAACCAACGGCCCCTACCACCGCACAACCTACGGAGGAACCATGGCGGAGCTGCTCCCCATGCCGGAAGTCGCCGCCGGCTCCACGTCGGCGGTCCTGTCGTCCTGGCCGGTGGCGGCGGGCGCGTCGTTCGGCCAGGGCGACTCGCTCATCGTCGTCGAGACGGACAAGGCGGAGGTCGACGTCCCCGCCGACGCGGACGGCACGCTGCTGGCGACCTTGGTGCCGGCGGGCGCCGAGGTGGAGGTCGGCAGCCCTATCGCGGTGATCGGCGCGGTGGGCGAACAGGTCGATGATCTCGACGCGTTGCTGGTGCGGTTGGGCGTGGGAGCCGACGGCGGGGGCGGCGGCGGGGCGCGGACGGCGGAGCGGCGGGATGTGCCGGTTGGTTTGCCGCAGGCGTCGGGGGCCGCTTCGGAAGATGACGGGACGTCGGAGCCCTCGGAGCCCTCGGGCAGGATCTTCGCCAGCCCGTTGGCGCGCCGCCTGGCCCGGGAGGCCGGGCTGCCGATCGAGTCGATCACCGGTACGGGGCCGGGCGGGCGGATCGTACGGGATGACGTACGGGCGGCCGTGGCTGGACGTACGGGTGGGGCTGACGCGGCCGTACGTACGGACGAGGCGGCTGCGTCGGGGGAAGCGCGGCCGTCGGAGCCGGTCGCTCCCGTTGCCGCTCCCGCTCCCGCTGCCGCGCGCCCCGAGCGCCTGGCGGCCGAGCCCTCCGGCGCGTACGAGGACATCCCGCACACCCGGATTCGACGCGCCATCGCCGCCCGGCTGACCGGGAGCAAGCAGAACGCGCCGCACTTCTACCTCCGTTCGCGGGTCCGGGCGGACGCGCTGCTGGAGCTGCGGCGGCAGCTCAACGCGACCGGTGGGTCCGGTGCATCCGGCGGGTCCGGCGGGTCTGTGAAGATCTCGGTGAACGACCTTCTGGTGAAGGCCGTCGCCCTGGCCCACGCCCAAGTGCCCGAAATGAACGCCGTCTGGCTGCCGGACGCCGTGCGGCGCTTCGCCGCGGTCGATGTCGCGGTGGCGATCGCCACGGACAACGGCCTGGTCACGCCCGTGCTCCGGAACGTCACCGAGCTGTCCCTGTCCGGGATTTCGCGGGGTGTGCGCACGTACGCGGAACAGGCGCGCACCGGGTCCCTGCGCCAGGGCGACCTCGAAGGCGGGGCGATCACGATCAGCAATCTGGGGATGTACGGCGTCGAGGAGTTCGCCGCGATCATCAACCCGCCCCAGTCCGCGATCCTCGCCGTCGGCGCGGCCACCCGCGAACCGGTGGTCACCGCCGACGGGACGGTCGAGGCGGCCCAGGTGCTGGCCCTCACCCTGTCCGTCGACCACCGGCCGGTGGACGGCGCTCTGGCCGCCCGCTGGTTCGCCGCGCTGCGGGAGATCATCGAGGAGCCGATGCGCATCTTGGTGTGAGCGGGGGAGATGACGGTGGGAGGCGAGGTGGTTGGGGGCGGGCCGGGGGAGTGCGGGTCGGGTGTGCGCCTGCGCGCACGCCGGGCGCGTCCCGGAGGGCCTGCCGGCGCCGACCGCGGGTCACTCCCGCCTCTCCAACCGCAGCGCCAGTGCCGGGCAGCGGCGTACGGCCCGTAACGCGCGTCCTCTTGAAGAGGCCGGGACGTCCCCGGCGGTGAGTGTCGGGAAGCCGTCCGCGCCGAGGCGTACGAGATCCGGGAGGAGCCCCGCGCAGAGGCCGTGGCCCTCGCACAGGGTCCAGTCGACGGCCAGCCGTTCGCCGGTCGGGGCGCTCGGCGCGTCGGGACCAGCGGGGGACGGCAGCGGCAGCACCCCCGCCGTGGCGCGGCCGCAGCCGTCGTCCAGGACGTGCGCCGCCAGGTCGTCAGTGAAGGCGGTCAGGGCCGACAGCACGAAGCGGGCCGCGCCGTCCGGGTGGCCGCACGCGCCCCGGCCGCGTACGGACTGGGCGGTCAGCCGTACCGCCTCCAGTGCGTCCCGTCCGCCGCCGCCGCCCACCACGTCCGCGAGGGCTCCCGCGAGGGAGGGCAGCCCGAGCCGGCACGGACCGCACTGTCCGGCCGACTCCGCGGCGAGCCACAGGGCGGCCCGTACGGTCTCGCCGAGCGGGCACGTGGCGGCGGGGAGGGGGAGGACCGCGCCCGCGCCGAGCGTTCCGCCCTGGGCGCGCAGGCCCTCGTACGAGAGGGCGGCGCCGTACGCGGTCGCCTGGTCCAGCCAGGCGCCGTGGTAGCCGCCGATCAGCACCCCCGGGGGCGCGGGGTCGGCTCCGCACGACTCCAGTACGTACGGCAGGGGCACGCCGTTCGGCGCCTCGACGACGCGCGGCCGGCCGACCGCGCCGGCCACCGTGAGCAGCAGGGTGCCCGGTTCGGCTGGGGCTCCTGTGGTGGCGTAGCGGGCTGTGCCGAGGCGGGCGGCGAGGGCGAGTTGGGCGAAGGTCTCGGTGTTGGACAGGAGCGTCGGCACGCCGCCGAGCCCTTCCTCCGAGGCGTGGACGCGCCGTCCCGGGGGCAGCGGGGGGCCGCCGTCCACCCCGCGCAGCAGTGCGGACGCCTCTCCGGAGACTAGCCGCTCGGGCAGCCGGACGACCCGCGCGCGGAGCGTCCGCCCGCGCCGGTCGGCGAGCCCCTGTTCGGCCAGTGCGGCCCGTACGGACTCCTCGGCGCCCTCCCGTGTCACGCCGACCACCAGGGTGCGCGCGCCCAGGGCGCCGGCCGCCAGGAGCGCGCCGTCCAGCACCAAGTGCGGCGCGCGGCGCAGCAGTACGGCGTCCTTGCGGCACGCCGGTTCGCCTTCGCAGCCGTTGACCACCACGGCGGGCCGCACTCCGCGCCGCCGGGCGGCCTCCCCAACGGCGCGCATCTTCCGCGCGAACGGGAAGCCCGCTCCGCCCCGCCCCCGTAGTCCGATCGTATCGGCGGCCTCTGTCACCTGGTCCTCGGTGAGCGACGGCATCGAGCCGTGGACCACCAGGTGCGCCCGCCGCTCCAGCCGCTCCGCTTCGCCGAACCCGGCGGTCAGCCGCGGCACTCCGAGGGCGAGCACTTCGGGAACGTCGGGCAGCGGCCCGGACGCCGCGCGCTCCCCGGGAGGCGCGCTCACGGCCCGTCACCCGTGGCGGAGTCGCGTGCGGGACGCCCCAGGGCGGCGGAGAGCGGGCCGGGACCGGAGGAACGCTGCCGGGGGACCAGAGGCGCGCCCGCTGCCCCTTCCCGCCGTGCCGGTGGCACCGTACGCACTGCGTGTCCCGGGTGTCCTGCGTGCGCCGGGCGTGCGGCATCGTCTTCGCGCCGTCTGGCGCGCCGGGTCCGTACGAGCCGCAGGACCAGCGCGCCCGCCACGGCAGCCAGGCACAGCCCGTAGCAGACGCTCACCCAGGCCGACGGCGGGCGGCCGGACTTGAGGCCGTGCAGGATCGCCGCGCACCACGCCGGGTACGCGCACGCGTGCAGGGCCCGCCAGCGCCCGGCGGCCCGGCCGCGCCCCGCGAAGACGCTCCGGAGGGTGCCCGTGGCCGCCGCGAGGACCATCAGGTGACCGGCCAGCGCCCCCAGCCCGATGAGCCCGCCCGCGCCCCGCACCCCCATGGAGAACGGCAGCAGGGCGGCGAGCGGCCCCACATGGGCGTCCGCGACCTTGAGGGTGACGTGCAACAGCAGGAAGCCGAGGGCGCAGACCGCGGTCGCGCGGTGCACGGCCTGCGCGAGCAGCCGCCCGCGCGGGGTGAGCAGCGCGCGGCCGGAGGCGATGAGGCCCCAGACGACCGTGGCCGTCAGTGAGAGCAGCGTCAGCACGCCGCCGGTGTAGTCGAGGAACCGGCGCGGCCCGCCCCCCGCCGCGAACGGCAGCGCCGACGCGAGGGCGAGCAGTGCGAGGATCCCGGCGACGCGGGCCTGACGGGGCGGCCTGGGCAGTCTCAGGGCCCCGGCGCGGCTCCTGCGGTGGATGTGCATGCCCGCAAGCTAGGCACCGGGGAGCGGCGTTTCGGCGGCCTTCCGGCAACCGCGACGGCCGGCGGTGCGTCGCTGCTAACGTCGGTTCGTTCACCGGCCCGCCTGTTCACTCGCCGGCCCGCCGACTCGGCTCGTTCTCCCGGTCTTCACCGGCAGCCCCCGTTCCTTCACCGGCAGCCGGTTGTGAACGCCGTATTGAATGTCCGATCATGACCGTTCCTTGGGCTCTTCTTGGTGAACGCATGCCCCCTGTATGAACACTTGACCGAAAGAGTGGCGTTTTACGTGGGTGCTACATCCAGCGCCTCCGTCATATGCGATGGATCGGACCGCAGGGGGTTCCATGAGATCAAGCCGCTCCAGAGTGCGCGCCGGACTGGCCGCGGCGGCGACGCTGCCGCTGGTCGCCGGCGCTCTCGCGCTCGGCGTGCCCACCGCCAACGCCGACTCCGGCCCGCACGACCGGCACGCGCTCCAGGGCACCAAGCCCCTGTGGGCCACGCCCAAGGCCGACCGCGGCGACACGCCCAAGTCGAACAAGATCGCCGTGCGCGTCTATCTCGCCGGGCAGGACGCCCCGGGCCTGGCCGCGTACGCCCGCTCCGTATCGGACCCGAACTCGTCCTCGTACGGCAAGTACTTGAGCGCGAAGCAGGCGAAGGCCCGGTTCGGCGCCACCAAGGAGCAGATAGCCAAGGTCGGCGACTGGCTGACCTCCTCCGGACTCAAGGTGACCGGCGCCAACGGCCACTACCTCTCCGTGAGCGGCGACACGGCCGCAGCCGAGAAGGCGTTCGGCACCCGGCTGCACAACTACACGAAGGACGGGAAGACCTACCACGCCCCGTCCAGCGACGCCACCGTGCCCGCGGCGCTGAACGGCGCCGTCCTCACCGTCGTCGGCCTCAACAACGCCCCCCGGCTGGCCAAGCACGACGCGACGCTGCCGCCCCCGAGCGCCGTCTACCGCAACTCCGGCCCGTTCTCCACGTACTACGGCTCGAAGACCAACAAGAGCCTGCCGTCGGCCTACGGGACGCACCAGCCGTACGCGATCAAGGGCTACACCGGCAAGCAGCTGCGCGCCGCCTACGGGGCCAAGAACTTCACCGGCAAGGACGTGACCGTCGCGATCACCGACGCGTACGCCTCGCCGACCATCGCCGAGGACGCCCAGCGGTACGCCAAGCGCAACGGCGACAAGAGCTACCGCAAGGGCCAGCTCACCCAGGTGCTGCCGGACGACTACACGCACACCGGCGACAACGAGTGCGGCGCGGCCGGCTGGTACGGCGAGGAGACCCTCGACGTCGAGGCCGTGCACGCCGTCGCCCCCGCGGCCGACATCGTCTACGTCGGCGCCGCGTCCTGCCAGGACGACGACTTCATCGACACCCTGAACAAGGTCGTCGACAACCGCCTCGCCGACATCGTCTCCAACTCCTGGGGCGACGTGGAGGCCAACGAGACCCCGGACACGGCCGCGGCCTACGACCGGATCTTCCAGATGGGCGCCGTCGAGGGCATCGGCTTCTACTTCTCCTCCGGCGACAACGGCGACAACGTCGACAAGACCGGCACGAAGCAGGTCGACACCCCCGCGAACTCCCCGTGGGTCACCTCCGTCGGCGGCACCTCGCTCGCCGTCGGCAAGGGGAACAAGTACCAGTGGGAGACCGGCTGGGGCACCCACAAGGCCGACCTGTCCAAGAGCGGCGACAGCTGGACCTCGATGCCCGGCGCGTACACCGGCGGCGCGGGCGGCGGCACCAGCAAGCTCTACGAGCAGCCCTTCTACCAGCGCGGCGTGGTCCCGGACTCGCTCTCCAAGGCGAACGGCTCCAAGCCGATGCGCGTCGAGCCCGACATCTCCGCGGTCGCCGACCCGCAGACCGGCTTCCTGGTCGGCCAGACCCAGACCTTCCCGGACGGCTCGCAGCAGTACGCCGAGTACCGCATCGGCGGCACCTCGCTGGCCGCGCCGGTGATCGCGGGCGTCCAGGCGCTCGTCCAGCAGGCGCGGCACGGCGTGCCGGTCGGCTTCGCCAACCCGGGCATCTACGACCGGTACGGCACCGGCGCCTACCACGACGTCACCGACCACCCGCTGGGCCAGGGCCGCGGCCTCGGCGTCGTGCGTGTCGACTACGCCAACGGCTTCGACGCCAAGGACGGGCTGCTCACCTCGCTGCGCAGCCTGGGCGGCAACAGCTCGCTCTCCGCGACCGTCGGCTACGACAACGTCACCGGCGTCGGCTCCCCGGCGAGCGACTACGTGACCTCGTACCGGCCGGCGAAGCGCCACTGAGCCTCCCCGTACCGGCAGGGCGCCCTGCCGCCGCTCAGCGGCCGTCTGGGCGCCCGTACGGCGATGGCAGGGCCCGTGCCGAGGTGAACCTCGGTGCGGGCCTTTCGGCGGCTGCGGTAACCTGACCCCATGCGTGCCGTACGCCTTCTGCTTAGCCGGCCGCGCTGAACAGCACCGACCGGTGGATTCCACCAGGTCGGACTCGGCGCGGCGTCCCCTCCTGTGCGAGGGGATTTTGCATTTCAGGTGCAGATACCGAATGCGGGCAGTCCCGTATGCGGGCAGCGCCGGTTACGGGCAGACGGGCAGAGACGATCGATGGAGCTAGGACGATGAGCGAGACCAATTCCGCCGCCGAGGTGGCCGCGCCGCACCGTTACACGGCCGCACTGGCCGCCGACATCGAGGCACGCTGGCAGGACTTCTGGGACGCGAACGGCACGTACGAGGCGCCCAACCCCAGCGGCGACCTGGCGGGGGCGCCCGAGACCGTGGCGCTGCCCAAGAAGTTCGTCATGGACATGTTCCCCTACCCGTCGGGCGCGGGGCTGCACGTCGGCCACCCGCTGGGCTTCATCGCCACCGATGTGCACGCCCGCTACCACCGCATGACCGGCCACAACGTCCTGCACACCCTGGGCTTCGACGCCTTCGGGCTGCCCGCCGAGCAGTACGCGGTGCAGACCGGCACCCACCCGCGGGCCTCCACGGAGGCCAACATCGTCAACATGCGGCGCCAGCTGCGCCGGCTGGGCCTGGGCCACGACAAGCGCCGCTCGATCGAGACGATCGACCCCGAGTACTACAAGTGGACGCAGTGGATCTTCCTGCGGATCTTCAACTCCTGGTACGACGACAAGGCCCGGTGCGCCCGCCCCATCGACGAACTGGTGGAGCAGTTCGCCAAGGGCGAGCGGCCCACCCCGGACGGCCGCCCGTGGGACGGCCTGACCGCCGCGGAGCGCGCCGACATCCTGAGCGGCCACCGCCTGGCGTACGCCTCCGACGCGCCCGTCAACTGGTGCCCCGGCCTGGGCACCGTGCTGGCCAACGAGGAGGTCACCGCCGACGGCCGCTCCGAGCGCGGCAACTACCCCGTCTTCAAGGCCAAGCTGCGCCAGTGGAACATGCGCATCACCGCCTACGCCGACCGGCTGCTGGACGACCTGGACGGGCTGGACTGGCCCGAGGCCATCAAGCTGCAACAGCGCAACTGGATCGGGCGCAGCGAGGGCGCGCGCGTGGACTTCCCCGTAGGGGAAGAGAAGATCACGGTATTCACCACCCGGCAGGACACGCTGTTCGGCGCGACCTACATGGTGCTGGCCCCCGAGCACGAGCTGGTCGAGAAGATCACCCCGGCCGCCTGGCCGGAGGGCACCCACGAGGTGTGGACCGGCGGCCACGCCACCCCCGCCGACGCCGTAGCCGCGTACCGCAAGCAGGCCGCCGCCAAGTCCGACGTCGAGCGGCAGGCCGACGCCAAGGAGAAGACCGGCGTCTTCACCGGCGCGTACGCGGTCAACCCGGTCAGCGGCGAGCGGACCCCCGTCTTCATCGCCGACTACGTGCTGATGGGCTACGGCACCGGCGCGATCATGGCCGTCCCCGCGCACGACAGCCGCGACTTCGCCTTCGCCCGCGCCTTCGAGCTGCCGATGCGCTGCGTCGTCGAGCCCGCCGACGACCGCGGCACGGACCCGGACACCTGGGACGACGCCTTCGACTCGTACGACGCGAAGCTGGTCAACTCCGCGAGCGAGGAGATCTCGCTGAACGGCCTGGGCGTCGCCGACGCCAAGGAGGCGATCACCGAGTGGCTGGCCGGACGCGGCATCGGTGAGGGCACTGTCAACTTCCGGCTGCGCGACTGGCTGTTCAGCCGCCAGCGCTACTGGGGCGAGCCCTTCCCGATCGTCTACGACGAGGACGGCGTCGCCCACCCGCTGCCCGAGTCGATGCTGCCCCTGCAACTGCCCGAGGTCGAGGACTACTCGCCCCGGACCTTCGACCCCGACGACGCGGACACCTCCCCGGAGACCCCGCTGTCCCGCAACGAGGACTGGGTGAACGTCACCCTGGACCTGGGCGACGGCAACGGCCCCCAGCGGTACCGCCGCGAGACCAACACCATGCCCAACTGGGCCGGTTCCTGCTGGTACGAACTGCGCTACCTGGACCCGCACAACAGCGAGCAGCCGGTCGCCCCGGACATCGAGCGCTACTGGATGGGCCCGCGCGAGGGCCAGCCGCACGGCGGCGTCGACCTGTACGTGGGCGGCGCGGAGCACGCCGTGCTGCACCTGCTGTACGCGCGCTTCTGGTCCAAGGTGCTGTTCGACCTGGGCCACATCTCGTCCGCCGAGCCGTTCCACAAGCTCTACAACCAGGGCATGATCCAGGCGTACGTCTACCGGGACAGCCGCGGCATCGCCGTGCCGGCCGCCGAGGTGGAGGAGCGCGACGGCGCCTACTACTACCAGGGCGAGAAGGTCAGCCGGCTGCTGGGCAAGATGGGCAAGTCCCTGAAGAACGCCGTCACCCCGGACGAGATCTGCGCCGAGTACGGCGCCGACACGCTGCGCCTGTACGAGATGGCGATGGGTCCCCTGGACGTCTCGCGCCCCTGGGACACGAGGGCCGTCGTCGGCCAGTACCGGCTGCTCCAGCGGCTGTGGCGCAACGTCGTGGACGAGGCCACCGGCGAGGTCACGGTCGTCGACTCCGAGCCCGACGAGGACACGCTGCGCGCCCTGCACAAGGCCGTCGACGGCGTCCGGCAGGACCTGTCCGGGCTGCGCTTCAACACCGCCATCGCCAAGATCACCGAGCTGAACAACCACGTCACCAAGGTGCGTGAGGTCCCCCGTGCCATCGCCGAGCCCCTGGTGCTGCTGATCGCGCCGCTGGCCCCGCACATCGCCGAGGAGCTGTGGCGCAAGCTGGGCCACCAGGACTCCGTGGTCCATCACGACTTCCCGGTCGCCGACCCCGCGTACGTCGTGGACGAGACCGTGACCTGCGTCGTACAGCTCAAAGGCAAGGTCAAGGCGCGCCTGGAGGTCTCCCCGTCGATCTCCGACGAGGAACTGGAGAAGCTGGCGCTGGCCGACGAGACCGTGATCGCGGCACTCGGCGGCGCAGGCATCCGGAAGGTGATCGTCCGGGCGCCGAAGCTGGTGAACATCGTTCCGGCATAACCGCTTTTCAAGGGCGTTATCGGGTTTTTCCCCGAGTTCGGGGTTCTTCCCTAAGGGCAGGTTGGGGGTTCATTCGGAACCCGCGGCCTGCCCGCGCCGTTTACGGTGGAGGAAGGTGAAAACCACCGGCGGACGCCGGACCGACGGACGCGGGAAGGCCGCGGAGAGCTCGCGGCGGAACCGCCGGCGGCCGTCGGAAACACCCTGCCGAGCCGCTGAGGAGCGCCCATGGAGGCCGTGGCCGTGATCGTTGCGCTGTTCTTCGTGGCCTTCGTGGTGCTGGGGGTGATCGCCGCCGTCAAGGCCGTACGGGCCGTGAAACGCGGCGTGGACCGCACGGTCCACCAGACCAGGCGGACCGTCGAGGACACCCGGCTGAAGGCCAAGCAGTACACGCAGCCCGGCCCCGTCGGCGAGGTCGCCGAGCTGCGGCTGTCGCTGCGCGGCGCGATGCGGGCGACGCAGGACGCGCTGCGCCTCGCCTCCGCCGAGGACGCCTCGCTGTCCGAGGCGATGGGCCTCTTCGAGCGGCTCAGCGAGCACGGGCACAAGCTCGACGACGAGCTGCGGCGGCTGGAGGGCGAGCCCGACAAGGCCCGCGTCGCGGCCCGGCTGCCGGAGCTGCGGGAGCGTGCGGACCGGGTGCGGCACTCCGCGAACTCGCTGCGATGGGCGGCGCAGGACCGCGCCCGGCAGTTCGTCGACGACGACTTCGCGGCGCTCAACGACCAGATCGATCTGGAGGCGGGGGCGCTGCGGCACTGGGTGCCCGCCGCGGACGGGGCGGACGGAGGGCCCGGCGCGGGGGGCCCGGAGGGCGGCGCGGCGGGTGCGGCACGGCCCGTCCCCGACGGCGGTCCCGACGGTGTGGCACGGCCCGGCTCCGACGGTGCCGCAGGACAGGGCGGGGCCTCGGACGGCAACCGGTCCGCGATCTCCGGAGGCGGCCGCGGCTGGCAGCGTCCGGCCTACCCCTGGCAGAAGACCAGCCGCCCCGAGAACGGCCTCTGACCTCATGGGCAACGCACGTAAGGTGGGATGATCACCCGGCGGGGTCCGCACTGCCGCCGGGAGGGCCTGACGGGTAACCTCCGGGGCATGTCCCCCCATGTCGCGATCATCACCGATTCCACGGCCTACCTGCCGCAGCAGGCGATGGAGCGGCACCGCATCACGAGCGTGCCGCTGACGGTCGTACTCGGCGACGAGGCGCTCGAAGAGGGCACCGAGATCTCCGCCCGCTCCGTCGCCGCGGCACTCCAGAAACGCAAGCCGGTGACGACCTCCCGGCCCAGCCCCGCGGTCTTCGCCGCCGCCTACCGCGCGGCGGCCGAGGCGGGGGCCGCGGGCATCGTGTCGCTGCACCTGTCGTCCGAGTTCTCCGGCACATACGACGCCGCGGTGCTCGCGGCGCGCGAGGCGCCCGTTCCGGTACGGGTCGTGGACACCGGCATGGTCGCCATGGCGCTGGGCTTCTGCGCCCTGGCCGCCGCCGAGACGGTGGACGCCGGCGGGTCCCTGGACGAGGCCGTCGCGGCGGCCGAGAAGCGCGCCGAGGGCACCGCCGCGTATTTCTACGTCGACACCCTCGACTATCTGCGGCGAGGCGGCCGGATCGGCGCGGCCCAGGCCCTGCTGGGCTCGGCCCTCGCGGTCAAGCCGCTGCTCCAGCTCGACGGCGGCCGGATCGAGCTGATGGAGAAGGTGCGCACGGCCTCGAAGGCCATCGCCCGGCTGGAGGAGATCGTGGTCGAGCGCGCCGGAACGAGCCACGTCGACGTCGCCGTACACCACCTGGCAGCCGCCGAACGGGCCGACGCACTCGCCGACCGGCTGCGGGGCCGCCTGCCCGACCTGGCGGAACTGCACGTCAGCGAGGTGGGCGCGGTGATCGGGGCGCACACTGGGCCGGGCTTGCTGGGGGCCGTGGTCTCGCCTCGATGACTATCCGTGATGCTCGTGGCACCCGTGATGCTTGCGATTCTCGTGAATTCTCGCGAGGGTGGCTGAGTTATCCACAACTGGCGAGTTATCCACGGAATTTGAGGGCGCTCAGCGAGATCGACTGATCTTCCCTACCGTCAGTTGGCATGACGCCTCGATCACACACAGTGACGACGGGTCCGGGCCGAGGCCCGGACCCGCGCACCCGCCACCGCTCCAGCCATCCCCACCACCGCCGCCCGCGTGCGGTGCACCGCACGTCCGTCCTGGCTCCGACTGTCACCCGCGAGCGCGCGGCCGGACTTTTCGCGGAGGTTGGAAGCACATCGGTGCCGGTGCCGGTGCTCGCGCCGGGTATGCCGAGTGGGCCCGCGGCGGCGGGTGCCGGGGGCTTGGCGGTGTCCGCCGGGGCGGGAGACGGGCAAGGCGGCGGGGCCGATCGGGACAGGGGTGACGGCTGGGGGCGGCGCGGCCACATGAGCGCAGCCGGGCTGGGGGAGCGGGTGCGCCTGTGGGCGCAGCTTCGTTGCGGCATCGAACCCAAGACGCTGGCAGCCGTGGCGGCGGTGCTGCTCGTCGTGTGCGTCTTCGCCGTTCACCACTTCTGGACGGGACGCCCGGAGACGGTACGAGCGCCCGCCGCCGAACCCGCGAGGCCGCGCCCCGCTCCGGCCCCGCCGCCGACGGC
>NZ_JBHVHQ010000147.1:0-13258 GCF_042800135.1 Streptomyces sp. NPDC057654
CTCCTGACCATGGCGGCCTGGGGGAACCATCTGCTCGAACCCCACGAACGCGGCATGGTCCTCGTGAACGCCCGGACGGGGGAGGAGGCCGAGCCCGTCGTCGTCGACCGGGCCGACGGCCGTCGCGTCGACACCGAGGAATTCGTCTTCGCGGCGGGCCCCGCCTCCAGTGCGGCCATGCGCGCCCGCTACCCGAGGCGGCCCCGTCCGGCCCCGCCGGGGCGACCACGCCGCCCGCGCCAGGAAACAACCGCGCCACCATCCGATACGTCATCGAGCGGAGATGAGGCACCGTGACCCGAAGCGTCGTAATAGTCGGCGGCGGCACCGCAGGCTGGCTGACCGCCACGTACCTGAAGGCAGTGCTCCGGGACCAGGTCTCGGTGACGCTGGTGGAATCGAAGAACATTCCGACCATCGGCGTCGGAGAGGCCACGTTCAGCACGGTCCGGCACTTCTTCGAAGACCTGGGTCTTGAGGAACACGAGTGGATGCCCGAGTGCGACGCCACCTACAAGCTCGCCATCCGCTTCGAGAACTGGCGGGCCGACGGGCACTGCTTCTACCACCCGTTCGAACGGCCGCGGGTGGTAGACGGCTTCTCGCTCGCCGACTGGTGGCTCCACAAACGGCCGAGCGACCGCTTCGACCGCGACTGCTCCGTGCTCGCGGCGCTGTGCGACGCCCACAGCTCACCGCGCTACCTGGACGGGGCGATGATGGAGCAGGACTTCGTGGAGGACCGCGAGGACTCCATGTTCCGTGCCACGCCTGCGGGCCGGACCACCCAGTTCCCGTACGCCTACCATTTCGACGCGACACGCCTCGCGGGGTTCCTGACCCGGTTCGGCGTCCAGCGGGGCGTCTCCCACGTCCTGGACGATGTGACCGACGTGGTCCTGGACGAGCAGGGAGCCATCGCCCACGTCCTGACCAAGGAGCACGGCCCTCTCTCCGGCGATCTCTACGTGGACTGCACCGGGTTCCGCGGCATGCTGCTGAACCAGGCGCTCGGGGTGCCCTTCGTCTCATACCAGGACACGCTGCCGAACGACAGTGCAGTGGCACTGCGCGTACCGACCGACATGGCCACGCGCGGAATCCGGCCCTGCACCACCGCCACGGCCCAGGACGCCGGCTGGATCTGGACGATTCCTCTCTTCGGCCGCCTGGGCACGGGCTACGTGTACGCGAGCGACTACTGCACGCCCGAGAAGGCCGAGCGGACGCTTCGCGAGTTCGTCGGACCGACCGCGGAGGGACTGGAGGCCAACCACATCCGCATGCGCATCGGCCGCAGCGAGAGGTCGTGGGAGAAGAACTGCGTCGCCGTAGGACTGTCCAGCGGGTTCGTCGAACCGCTGGAATCCACCGGGATCTTCTTCATCCAGAACGCCGTCGAACAGCTTGTCAAGCACTTCCCGGGCGACGGCGACCACGAGGCCCTGCGCGCTTCATACAACCGGCAGGTCGGTCGTGTGATGGACGGGGTGCGGGAGTTCCTCTTCCTGCACTACTTCGCGGCCGCGCGCAGCGATAACCAGTACTGGAAGGACACCAAGAAGCGTCCGGTGCCCGACGGTCTGGGCGAGCGTCTGGAGCAGTGGGCAGCGCGCCTGCCCGACCAGGAGACCGTCTTCCCCTACTTTCATGGTTTCGAGCCCTACTCATACGTCGCCATGATTCTCGGCCTCGGCGGGCTCTCCCCTCAGCCGCTTCCTGTGCTGGCCTCGCTCGACGACGCCGCGGCGCGTAAAGAGCTGCGGTCGGTCCGCGACCAGGCCAGGACACTCGTCGGCCGACTGCCGAGCCAGTACGACTACGTCGCGCGGCTGCACGCACGGTCGTCCGGCCCGGCGGTCCACGGCCGGTCGTGAGGCGACGAGGAGGACACGATCATGGCCGATCCCATGGCGGACGCGACTGCGCCTTCGGTGATCAGCGCGGCGCAGTTCCGCTCGCTGATGACCACTTTCCCCTCCGGAGTCACCGTCGTGACGTCATCGCAGGAAGGCCGGCCGCCCCGGGGCGCGACCTGTTCGTCGCTCTCCAGCGTCGCCACGGAACCGGCGACCCTGCTGGTCTGTCTGAAGCAGACCAGTCACACGCTGGCGGCGATACTCGGGTCGGCGGCCTTCGCGGTGAACCTGCTGCACGATCAGGCGGAACACACGGCGGCGTTGTTCGCCTCCAGCGTGCCGGACCGTTTCGCCCGCGTCAGGTGGACTGACGAACCGTCGTTCGGCGGCCCGCATCTGGTGGACGACGCCCACACCGTCGCGGACTGCCATGTGGCCAGGACCGTTCCCGTCGGCGACCACACCGTCGTCTTCGGCGAGGTGTTCCGCGTGAGCACGCCGACCGGCAGGTCCTCCGACCCGCTGCTGTACGCGCTGCGCAGCTACTGGTCCATGAACCAGGGCGAGGCCGCCATCCGCCCCGTCGACGCCACCCTTCGTTGACAGAGCAGAACGAGGAGCGAAATTCATGGAGTTTGGACTCTCCCTGCTGCCGGACACCGGCCCGGACGAGCGCCCGGCCCAGGAGTACTACGAGAACGCCCTGGCGATATCGCGTCTGGCCGATCACATGGGGCTCGAATACCTCAAGATGACGGAACACTACCTACAGCCCTACGGCGGGTACTGCCCGTCGCCGCTCGCCTTCCTGTCCGCGGTATCCGCCGTCACCAGCAGGATCCGTCTCATGACGGGAGGAATTCAGGCATCATTCCACCACCCCATTCAAATCGCCGCCCAGACAGCGCAATTGGACGCGCTCAGCAATGGACGGCTCGACGCGGGGTTCGCGCGGGCCTTCCTCCCCTACGAGTTCGATGCCTTCGGGGTCGATATCGACAGCAGCACGGAGCGATTCAGGGCGACGGTCAAGGCCGTTCTGCGCCTATGGACGGAACCGAAGGCGACCGAGAACAACGCCTTCTTCCGTTACGCGGACGCGACGTCGTATCCGCGACCGACACAGCACCCGCACCCGCCGGTCTGGGGTGCGGCGCTCCTGACTCAGTCCAGCTTCGAGTGGCTCGGAGACATGGGACTGAACCTGCTCTTCGCCTCGCCTCCCCGCCCTGACGACATTCCACGGGCCCTGGAACTCATCGATTGCTACAAAGAACGTTTCGGCGCATCCCCACACGCAGCCGGTCGCCGCCCGAAAGTCGCCGTCAGCGTCCCCCTGCTGATCGCCGAGTCGGACGACGAGGCCCGCGACTGCGGCCGGAGGCTGCTCAGGCGGCACTGGGAAAAGTTCACCGAGGCGGCGGGGGCATGGAACAACCGTACGTCGCCCGCGTACGAGGGCTACCAGACCGCCATCCGCAAGAAGTTCGGAAGCGGGGTCGGCGACACCGAACTGGAGAGCACGGCCGTCTTCGGCAGCCCGGAAAACGCCCTGCAAAAGGTCGAAGCGATCCGCGAGTCCCTCGGACCGGACGTGATTCTCTGGCAGGTCGATTTCGGTCAGCAGCCGTTGAAGACCATGGAGCGCACGGTGCGGCTCTTCGCCGAGCACGTCCGGCCGAGCCTCGCTGCCGGGTGATCCGGCTGGTACGCCTTCGCACGCCTCCGGCTCCTCCCGAACAACTGGAGCTGCCCAGCCAGAAAGCAGGAGCACAGTGACACCTCTGCACAAGTCCCCCACGGTTCCTGAGCTGTTCGAGTCCGCGGTCGAGAAGTGGCCGGACGAATCGGCGGTGATCCATGGCGACACCACCCTCTCGTACATGGAGTTGAACGAAAAGGTCAATCGTCTGGCCCGCCACCTCATCGGCCACGGCGTGGGCCCGGACGTACTGGTCGCGGTGGCAGTGCCCCGCTCGACCGACCTCGTGGTCGTGCTGCTCGCGGTGTTCAAGGCGGGCGGCGCCTACCTGCCTCTCGACCCCGCGTATCCCGAAGCCCGGCTGTCCTACATGGTGAAGGACGCGCGGCCACTGGTGCTGGTGCGCACGGCGCGGACGCGCGTGCCCGACGTGGACGTCACCGAGATCGTGCTCGACGAGCCGGCCACACGCGACGCCTGCGCGGCACAGTCCGGGCACGACGTCACGCAGGACGAGCGCACTTGTGCCCTGCTCTGCGCCCATCTGATGTACGTGATCTACACATCCGGATCCACCGGGCAGCCGAAGGGCGTGGCTGTGACGCATCAAGGGGTCGGTGACCTCTTCGCGACCCAGTCGTCGCGGTTCGGCGTACGTCCCGGGGAACGCGTCCTCCAGTGGGCATCCGTCAGCTTCGACGCCGCGTTCTGGGACCTGACGCTCGCTTTGCTGTCCGGTGCCACTCTCGTGATGGCCGATCCCGAAGACGTGCTGCCGGGGCAGCCGCTGACCGACCTCCTGACGCGTCACCGGATCACTCACGCGGTGCTGCCCCCCGCCGTCCTCAGCCTCACGGACAGCACCGCCGTGCTGAAGGGCGGAACCCTCATGTCCACGGGTGACGCGTGCACCACCGCGCTGATCCATGAGTGGTCGCTCGGCAGGCGGATGTTCAACGGCTACGGCCCCACCGAGGTGACAGTCGGCGCCACCATCTCCGGCCCCGAGACCGGCACGGACGACGTCAGCATCGGCGTTCCATGGACGGGCGGCCGCGCCTACGTCCTCGGCGACGACCTGCGGCCGGCGCCCGACGGACAGGAGGGGGAACTGTATCTGGCCGGGAGCGGCCTGGCCCGCGGCTACTTGTCCCGTCCGGGCCTGACCGCCGCCACCTTCCTGCCGGACCCGTTCGGTCCGCCCGGAAGCCGGATGTACCGGTCGGGGGACCGTGGGTGGCGCAGGGCCGATGGTGTGTTCTTCTTCTCCGGCCGAGCGGACGACCAGGTCAAGGTCCGCGGATTCCGGATCGAACTGGGCGAGATCGAGGCGCGGCTCGCCCAGCACCCGGCGGTGGACCTCGCCGCCGTGGTGGTCAAGGGCGAACTCGCCGACGCCCTGGTCGTGGGGTACGTCCAAGCCGCGCCGGGCATGGCTGTGACGGCGACCGAACTGCGCGGCCATGTCGCGGACGTTCTGCCCGAGCACATGGTGCCCGCCACGATCGTCGTCCTGGAGAAGTTCCCCCTCTCGTCGGGCGGCAAGGTGGACCGCCGGGCTCTCCGCGCCCTTGCGTCTCATGCCGAGGCGGAAACGGCCCCGATGGTGCGGAGTCCGGAGACTGCGGCAGGGGCCCCGCACGGCGGGGCGCCGACAGAGGCGGCCTTGTGCGCCCTCGTCATGGAGCTGCTGTCCCTGCCGTCGGTCACACCGGACCAGAACCTCTTCGACCTGGGAGGGAACTCCCTGGTCGCGGCGAAGCTGGCCATCCGCATCAGGGAGGACCTCGGCGTGGGCGTTTCGATGAGGTCGGTCCTTCGGTCACGCACCCTTTCGGAGTTGGCGAGCAGCCTTCTCAACGAGGACGACGGCGTCCCGGATCTCTCCGGAGCTCCGTCGGCCTACAGCCCGGTCCCGATAGGAGAGGAGGCCGGATGAGCACGGACGCCCCCGCCGTCGACAGCCTCGATCTCACGGACCCGACGGCCTTCGTCACCCACGATCCGCACGAGTACTGGACGTGGTTCCGCCGAAGCCACCCGGTGGCCTGGCACGAGGCGGCCGGCGGACGCCCCGGCTTCTGGGTGGTCGCCGACCACGCCGATGTGCAGGCCGCGTACGACAATCCACGAGACCTGAGTTCCGCCCGAGGGACCGTTCTGGACGTCCTCCTGCGCGGCGACGACTCCGCCGGCGGGAAAATGCTCGCGGTCACCGACCGCCCCCGGCATCGAGAGCTGCGGAGCCTGCTGCTGCGGGCCTTCTCTCCTCGGGTTCTGCGCGGCGTGGCCGAGAAAGTCCACACGCGCACGGCGTCGCTGGTGGAGCAGATGGCGGCAGCCGGTTCGTTCGACTTCGTCACATCGGTAGCCGAGCAGATCCCCATGGCGACGATCTGCGACCTTCTGTCCGTACCTGAACAAGACCGCGGCAAGCTCCTGGAGTGGAACAAACGCACACTGTCGTCCTCCGACGCCGAAGCCGACGAGATGGACGCCCTCAGCGCGCGCAACGAGATCGTCCTCTACTTCATGGACCTGGCCGCCGAACGCCGGGCCCGCCCCGGAGACGACGTGATCAGCATGCTGGCGACCGCCACCCTCGATACAGCCCCGCTCCCGCTCGACGACGTCGCGCTCAACTGCTACAGCCTCATCCTGGGAGGCGACGAGTCCTCACGCATGTCGGCGATCAGCACGGTCCGCGCCCTGGCGGACCACCCCGGCCAATGGCGCGACCTCCGAGAAGGGCGGGTCGCGTGCGAGACGGCCGCCGAGGAACTGCTGCGCTGGGCAACCCCGGCGATGCACTTCGCCAGGACCGCTGCCCAGGACCTCGTGATCCGTGGGCAGCACATCGAGCGGGGCGACATCGTCACGCTGTGGAACGTCTCCGCCAACAACGACGAGACGGTCTTCGACGCCCCCCGGACGCTGAATCTGTCCCGCACCCCCAACCGCCACCTAGCCTTCGGGTACGGCCCGCACTTCTGTCTGGGCGCGTTCCTCGGCCGAGCGGCCCTGCACGCGCTGCTGCGCGCGATGATCGAGCACTTGGAGGCCGTAGAACTCGACGGCCCTCCGGTACGGATCTTCTCGAACTTCCTTTTCGGCTACCAGAGTCTGCCGGTCCGCTTCCACCGTCGGAGGCGTTGATCGCGGCTCTGCCGGAACAACTGCATCGGCGCAGCGCCGCCCCACGCCGCAGCCGCCGTAGGTCCGGGTGGAGAGATTTCTCCACCCGGAGTTACGGCGGCTGCCGCATGTCATTGGAGGGGAGGAAATCTAGTTTTGAGGGGTCGCTGACGGAGATTGAATGTGCTGGGAGGAAGCGCTGTGAGTGGGCCGGTTGAGGTAGTTCTGATTATTGCCGCTGTGTGCTACGTGATGGTTCGCCGGATGATCGGGGAGCCTGCGGAAGCCAAGCGGATGTTGATTCTTCCGGCGGTGCTTTCGCTGGTGGGGCTGTCCAATCTTTCGGGAGGGCATCTCGATGTCGATGCCGTCGTATTTCTGGTGGGCACCGGCGCGCTCAGTGTTCTGCTCGGGGTGCTGCGCGGTGTGAGTATTCGGCTGTCCAATCGGGACGGGCTGGTGTTCATGCGCTACACCTGGGTGACCGTGGCCCTGTGGGTGCTGAACATCGTGGCGAAGATCGGGGCGAATCTGCTGCTGGGGGCCATCGACCCGCATATGTCCGGTGTCGCCAGTGACAGCCTGCTGCTGACCATCGGCATAGGCATGCTCGCCGAGGGGCTCATGGTGCTGGGCCGGGCCGTGCGTACCGACAGCCGTGTCGTCTGGACCGCCGGCAAGGACGGCCAGCCGCACACCTCGTCCGCCCTCCTCGACAGCCTTCAGGAGCGTTTCGCCGGTGCGTCGGCCTCCGGTACCTCGGCCGACAACGGAACCTCCAGCCATCACCGTGCCTCGCGCCCCTCTATGCTTGACGCGCTTCGGGATGCCGACTCCCGCCAAGACCGCCGCCACAGCTGAGGTCGGGAGTGCGCCTCGTGTCATCCACCGGATCAGATTCCCCGGCCGGGACAGAATCACCGGCCGGGGCAGAGGCGAAGAGCCCCCGTCACAGCCCTCGTTTCGGCCCCCGCTACGGCTTCCGTTTCGGCTCCCATTACGGCCCTTACGGCGACGACTTCGCCCAGCCCTTCATCTCCGTCACCGCGACCGTCGTCACCGCCATCCAACTGCCCGGCGCCCACCTCGTCGCCCCGCCCCTCGCCATCACACTCTTCGTCCTGGTGGCGCTCTGCTCCTTCGCCGCGATCTTCTCCTGGTCCCGGCTGTCGCAGCGGGCGCAGATCGCGTTCGCGGGCGGCTACGCCGTCCTGTCGGCCGTACTCCTCCCCCTCGCACCCGGCACCGTGGCCCCCTTCTACGCCTACTCCGCGGTCGCCACCGCGGGCGTGAAGCTGGCGTCCCGGCGCGCCGCCGTCGGGGTGGCGGTGGCGGCGGCGCTCAGCAGTGCCGGGACGGTCTGGGTCGCCGAACGGCTCGCCCCGTCGTCCGACTACTGGACCTGGTGGATGACCCTCACCGTAGGGCTGCCCATCTATATGGGCATCTCGAAACGGGACCGGCGGAAAACGCTGGAGAGCGCCCAGCTCGCCGCCGCCGAGGCGCAGCGGGCCACCGAGTCCGAAGCCCGCAACGCCGCGCTCATGGAGCGGGGGCGTATAGCCCGCGAGATCCACGACGTGCTCGGGCACTCCCTCTCCGGCATCGCGCTCCAGCTCGACATGGCCGACGCCCTCAGCCAGAAGGACCGCCGCGAGGAGGCGCTCGCCGCCGTCCGCCGGGCCAGGGCGCTGGCCGTCGACAGCATCGCCGAGACCCGGCACGCCGTGCACGCCCTGCGCGAGGACACCCTCCCGCTCCAGGAGACGCTGCGGCTCATGGCCGAGAGCGAAGAGGTCGCCTTCGACGTCCTCGGCGAACCCGAGCCCGTATCGGTCGAGATCGCGCAGACCGCCCTGCGCGTGGCGCAGGAAGCCCTGACCAACGCCATGAAGTACGCGCCTGGGGCCGCACGCGCGATGACGCTCGCGTTCACCGCCGACGCCGTCTCCCTCACCGTCGCCAACGGGCCCGCGCCCTCCCCCGCGCCGCGCGCCGACGGCACCGAGAGCACCGGGATGGGGCTGATCGGCATGCGTGAGCGCGCCGCCCTGGTGGGCGGTACGCTCCGCGCCGGACCCGATCTCGAAAACCTCGACGACACAGCCCAGAGCGGCTGGACCGTAAAGCTGGAGGTGCCCCGGTGAACAACAGCAGCAGCATCAAGTTGGTGATCGTCGACGATCAGACGGCCGTGCGTGAGGCGCTGGCCGTCATGCTCGACCTCAACGACGACGTCGACGTCGTGGCCACGGCCACCAACGGCGAGGAGGCCGTCGCCGCCGTCGCCGAGCACCAGCCCGACGTCGTCCTGATGGACCTGAACATGCCGGTCATGGACGGCGTCGAGGCCACCGGGCGCATCCGCGCCGCCAACCCCCAGTCGACCGTGGTCGTCCTGACCACCTTCGAGGACGACGAGTCGATCCTGGCCGCCCTCCAGGCCGGCGCCGGCGGCTATCTGACCAAGGACGCGGGCCGCGACACCATCCTCCAGTCCGTACGCAGCGCCAGTCACGGGCAGGCCGTGCTCGCGCCCGAGGTGCAGCGCCGGCTGCTCACCCTCGCCACCCGGCGGCCCAAGCCCGCCGCCGAGCAGGCCGCCATGCTCACCGCGCGCGAGCGGGAGGTGCTGCGCCTGATCGGCGACGGGCTGCGCAACCCCGAGATCGCCGCGCGCCTCGTCATCAGCGAGGCCACCGTCAAGACGCACATCAACAACCTCTTCGCCAAGGCCGACCTCCACTCCCGCGCCGAAGCCGTGCGCTACGCGCTGAGCGTTCTGCCGCCGGAAGGACCCGGGCCCGGGCCCGCGCAGCGGGCCTGACCTCGCACCCGTCGCGCCCCTCGCCCCCCAGCCGCCCGTCCCCCACGACGGTGAGGCTCTCTCGCATGCTCCGGCCCCGACTCCCGGCCCCAACTCCCAGCCCCGGCCCCATCCCCCGCCCCGGTGTACGTCGGGTGGAGAAGGGTCTCCACCCGCAAGATACGGCGCTGACCCCACGACACCCCGTCCCCTCCCCCCGTAATTTTGTGATTGCCACCGGGGAGGAAAACGGAGCCGTCGGACAAGGAACGACGAAAACTCCGCACCCGGAATCCGGAATTCACCGAGTGAGAGGAATACCCGTTCCCATGAACTACCTCCGCAATTTCGCCCCGTGGTTCGTCTATGCCGGCGTCTCCCTCATCGGGTGGCAGTGGGGCGCCCTCGCCGCTTTGGTCTGCGCCGTGTTCCTGCTGATTCAGGACCGCCGGGCCGGCGTGGCAGCCGATGCCCAGATTCTCGATTTCGGAACGATCGTCTTCGCGCTGGGCATGACCGTCGTCGCGTTCGCCGACCCGCACTCCGCGATCCACGACCACGACAGCGCGATCTCCTCGGCCTGGCTGGCGCTCATCGGCTGGGCGAGCCTGGCCGTGCGGAGCCCCTTCACGCAGGGGGTCGCCCGGCGCAGCGCCCCCAAGGAGGTCTGGAACTCCCCGCACTTCATCCGCATCAACACCGTCATCACCACGGTGTGGACGGTCAGCTTCACCCTCTCCGCCGCCGCCGAGTTCACCTGCTCCGAGCTGGGCGCCGGGTCCGCCCTCCAGCTCTTCTGCAAGGCCGCCGGGTTCGTCGTCCCCGCCGTCTTCACGGCCCGCTACGTCAAGAAGGTCCGGGCCCGCGTCGCCGACAGGCTCGCCGCCATGGAGGCCGCCCCCGCCACCGCCGCCCCGGAGGCCGGCCACCAGCCCCTCACCTACGCCCAGCTGTGACGAGCAGCCCGAAAGACCCCCTACACCCCCCGCTCCCCCCGGTGCCTCGCCGCCGGGGGTTCGGCCGCGCGTACGATCGCGGACTCCACCGCCGCGATGCGGTCGGCGAGCAGCCCCAGCGCCGCGAGGGTGCGCACGCGCGGGTCCTCGTCGGAGCCGCCGAGGGCCTGCGTACGGACGTACGAGCTCTTGATCTCCGCCCAGCGGGCCGTCTGTTCGGCCGTGAGGGTGCCGCGCAGCTCCCCGAGCTTGAGGAGATTCGCCTCGGCGCCCGTCGTCAGGGTCTGGGCCTCGCCCGCGTAGTGGTCGTCGATGACGGCGGTCAGCTCGGCGTCGTTCATGACGGGCGCGATCCGCTCCACGATCTTGTTCATGTTGCGGTACGAGCCCTGGAGCTGGAACGGCGGTTCGGTGCGGCTGGCGTCCGTACGGGCCGCCGACGCGATGTAGGCGGTGTTGACGGCGAGGACCGTGCGCCGGGCGGTGAGCAGGTGGCGCAGCACGGCCAGTACGCGGTCCAGCTCGGCCGGTGCGTACGGGTGGGACAGCCGGTCGGAGCGCACCCCCGCCTCGCCCTGGGCCAGCCGGATCAGCAGGTCGAGGTCGGAGCGCTCGCGGGCGGCGAGCGGGGCCAGGACCGGGTTGGAGGTCAGGGCGTTCTCGACGAAGCTCAGCGCGAAGACGTCGTCCTTGCCGGAGAGGACATCGCCGAGGTTCCATACGTCGGCGCGGTTGGCGAGCATGTCGGGGATGCGGAAGAGGCCGCCGGACTCCGTGTACGGGTTGCCCGCCATGCACACCGCGAACCGCTTGCCGCGCAGGTCGTAGGTGCGCGTACGGCCGTTCCAGACGCCCTCGACGCGGCGCTGGGCGTCGCACAGCGAGATGAACTTCTGGAGCAGTTCGGGCGACGTGTGCTGGATGTCGTCCAGGTAGAGGAGGGTGTTGCTGCCCGCCTCCAGCGCGAAGTTGATCTTCTCGACCTCCTGCCGCGCGGTCGCGTCGGGCGCCTGCGCCGGGTCCAGCGAGGTGACGGAGTGGCCCAGCGCCGGGCCGTTGACCTTGACGAGCGCCAGGCCGAGGCGGTCGGCCACGTACTCCATGAGCGTCGTCTTGCCGTATCCCGGCGGGGAGATGAGCAGCAGCAGCCCGCTGTTGTCGGTGCGCTTCGCGTCGCCCGCCGCGCCGAGCTGCTTGGCGAGGTTCCCGCCGATCAGCGGCAGATACACCTCGTCCAGCAGCCGGTTGCGGACGAAGGCGCTCATCACCTTGGGCCGGAACTCGTCCACCCGCAGCCGTGACCGCTCGGCCTCCACCAGCCGGTTGCGCCGCTGCTGGTACGCGCGGAAGCCCGGCATCCGCTCTTCCCTGAACACCCGCGTACGGGCCAGGAACTCGTCCAGGCGGAGGGCGAGACGGCGACCCGTGATGCGGGAGTGGGCGCCCAGCAGGCCCTCCACCCGCGTCGTGAGCCGCGCCTCACAGTCGTAACGCGCCCCCTCGGGGCACAGCTCGATGGCCACGGCCTCCGCCACGACGCCGGGGTCCGCCTCCTCGCCGCTCCCCGCCAGGTAAGAGCCGAGCCATGCCTCCACGAGCTGGCGGCGCGCGGCCAGCGGCATCCCGCCGAGGGCCGTCAGCTCCTCCTCGTACGCCGGACCGTCGCTCGCGCCGCGGAACTTCTCGATCAGCGACCGCGCCTCGGCCCCCGCCGCGAACCCCTCGGGCCCTCCCGCCAGCTCCTCGAAGAGGTACTCGGCGGCGAGCGGGCCGGCGGCGGACGTCTCTTCGAACGCCTCCAGCTGCGCCGCCAGTTCACCCGTCAGGTCCGCGATCGCGGGTGCCAGCCCGAACGTCGCGCGCGCCCGCGCCAGGGACCGTACGCGCAGCGCCCAGTGCTCGCGCGCCGCGCCGTCCAGGCCATGCGTCCAGAAGATCTGGGCGGCGGCGCGGTCGGCAGCCGGGTAGCGCAGCAGCCCCGCCTCCGCGTGCAGGGCGAGCAGCGCGCCGAGGATCGCGGTGGCGTCGTGGT
Organism: Streptomyces sp. NPDC057654; assembly: GCF_042800135.1. Lineage (NCBI taxonomy): Bacteria > Bacillati > Actinomycetota > Actinomycetes > Kitasatosporales > Streptomycetaceae > Streptomyces > Streptomyces sp. NPDC057654. The sequence continues at coordinate 12,491 of NZ_JBHVHQ010000147.1, forward strand.
CGTGGACGCCGCGCTCGTACCCCTCGTCGTACGCGGCGTCGGCGGCGGTCCGCACCAGGGCGGCCAGCTCGTCGGGGCCCGCGTCGTACAGCGTGGCCGGGTCGTGCTCGGCGAGGATCTTCGCGGCGAGGTGCTCGGCGCGGTAGACGTCGGCGGACTCCGAGGGCAGCAGCTGGTCCCAGTACGGGCGGGTGTCCGCGAACTCGGGGTCGGTGACGGGCGCGCGGTAGTCGGTGCCGGTCAGCGCGAAGGCGAGGGTGTCGCCGTGCGGTACGAGCGTCAGGTCGAGGGCCTGGGTGTTGACGGCGAAGCGGTGGCGGCCCAGCCGGATCGTCTCACCGCCGTCCAGGTACAGGTCGGCGCGGTCGCGCAGCGCGCGCCCGGCCTCCTGGCGGGCGGCCTTCAGCCGGCCGTCGAGCTCGTCAGCCCGTACGCCGTCGCCGAGTTCGCGCAGCTCGTCGGCGGTGCGGCGGACTTTGGCGACCATGGGGTCGGAAGCGAAGTAGGTGTTGACGGCGTCGAGGTCGGCGAGGGTCGCGGCCCGCCGCTGGATGGTCTCCAGGACGCGGTTCGCGGAGTCGGCGAGCCGCTCGGCGTGCCGGGCGCGGGCGTCCTGGAGGGTCTGCTTGCGGGAGGAGAATGCCTCGTAGACGTCGGTGCGCTTGGCGGACAGCTCGGTGAGGAAGTCGTCGGACTCGGCGAACCGCGCCTCCAGATTCTCCAACTGGAGCAGCAGACGCGCGAGTTGCTCCTCGCACGCCTCGGGCG
>NZ_JBHVHQ010000148.1:0-13225 GCF_042800135.1 Streptomyces sp. NPDC057654
CGGTACGGGCAGCCGCCGCGGCCTTGCCGCGGGCGGGCGCCGCGGTTCTCCCATCCGCGTACGGGAAGGCCGCCGCCGTGACGTACTCATGCCGGAACACAGACCGGTTCACACACCGGATCACAGGTCGGATCACAGGTCGGATCACAGACCGGATCACAGACCGGAACATGGACCGGCCCACGGATCGGATAGCAGGAAATAGCCATGCCGCCTCCAGTTATTCGCGCCCCGCCCCACCTGCGCTGATATCCGTTCGGCGCATCCGTCTCTTCGCTCGTTCCGCGGGCAGTGCCACAGGAGTACCCGCACGTTCACCGGCGACACCTGTTCCGCTTCATCCGCCAATCAAGTGAACGCCTGATCAGCGTGGTAGTCGATGCCTAAAGACTTCTCGCCCTCTTGTCCTTTGTGCCGCAAGGAAGTTGATCAGCAATCAGCTGACGTGCGGTAATTCGCGGTGCGCGGCCGAAGGGGATTGGCGCCGTGCCGTCACGGGCAGTTGCCTGTCCATGGTCGCCGGTGAAGTCGATCATGTAGATCCCATCGATCACCATGAGGCGCCGGTACTCGACGCACTGGTCCGTTACCGCGAGTCGGGCCGAGGCTCTGATGGCCGACGCCGTCCGCGCGTCCGTCGAGTCCGTCGAGTCCATCGAAGGGCTGCACGCCGACGACGCGGCGACCGCGGGAGCGCTGATCGAGGCCCTGCGCGACCTGTCAGGGAACGCGCAGCGGCTGCGCCCGGCCCCCGTCATCGGCGTCCCACCGGGCCGCGATCTCCGACTCGAACAGGTGTGTCTGGCGCGCTACGCGTTCTTCGGCCCCACCGAGGCCGTGCCGCTGGCGGCGGACGCCGGGCGGGTGGCCGCCGAGATTCTGACCCCGTACCCGCCCGGCATCCCCGCCGTGCTCCCCGGCGAGCGGCTGACGGACCCCGTGCTCTGGTATCTGGGGACCGGCGTCGCGGGCGGCATGAACCTTCCGGACGCGATGGACCCGACACTGCGGACCGTACGCGTGCGGAAGGAGGACTGAGAAGGCGGCGGGAGGCGGGCTGAGGAGGAGGGTGGTCCCGCTCAGCTGATGGAGTTCGGCGAGAGCGCGGTGAACCAGAGGAAGATGACGGTCGCCACGCCCATGATGGGCGTGAGGATCTCCGTTTCCAGCTTGTTGCCGCTGTGCTGGATCACCACGATCTCGTAGCGCTTCTTGTGCGGCCACAGCCACGGCGCGCCCATCTTCGTGATGGAGTCGCCCAGCAGGTGCGCCAGGCAGCCCAGCCCGACGGCGTACGGCAGCCAGCCCGGGGCCGAGGGGATGAACTTGGCGAGCACCGCCGTACCCATCCCGGCCATCGCCACGATCGTGCCCCAGGCGGAGAAACCGTGCCCCGGCGGACAGAGGTTGAGTGCCCGTACGGCCAGCGCCAGCAGGAAGAAGGACATGCCGAGCGTGAACGGACGGCCCAGGTAGGTCACGCCCGCCCAGCAGCCGGCGGTCATGAAGGCCACGAAGAACAGCGAGTGCGTGGCGTGCCGGTGGCCGCCGGAGATCCAGGCGACGAAGCGGCACAGCGTCTTGGAGACCGGGCCGAGGAAGTTGGCGATGGTGCCGTCGTGGTGGTCCAGGTCGGGCAGGAGCGCGGCACCGGCGCAGAGCACGGTGCCCATCAGTATCTCCTGCGGCGAGAGGTGAGTGTGCATCAGCACGGGTGGCAGGTACGACGCGGTGCCCGCGAAGATCAGCGCACCGCTCATGGCGTGCGAATGGCCCATCATCGCGCGTTCGTTCCTTCCCGCCCCGGTGGCACGTTCATGACGTGCCCTCACTTTCGGCAGAGACGCTACCAGCCTGATCAGAGCGGGTACGCGAAGGGTGCGGGGCGGCGGGCAGCGCGCTGAGGACCCGGTAGGCAGCTCGCGGGAGGGACGGCGGGCTCCGCCCTCGGGACCGGCCGGAGATACTGCCGCCGGGCCTCACATGGATTTCCGCGGTGTCCCGCGAGGGGCCGCCAGCGCCTGCACGTCCGTGTAGGAAACGGGGGCGCGTTCCGCGGGCAGGCCGTCGCGGATGGCGGTCGCCGTGGTCACGGCCGCCGCCAGGGCGTCGCGGTAGAGCAAGGAGCCGAGACTGATCCTGCGCACGCCGAGTGCGGCAAGGTCGGCCACGGTGGGTCCGGTCGGCGTGTACAGGATGTTCAGCGGCACGGTGAGGGCCGCCGTCAGGGCGGTGATCCTGTCCGGCTCCGACAGCCCCGGCACGAATGCCCCGTCCGCGCCGGCCTGTTCGTACACCGCCAGGCGCCTCGCGGTCCCTTCCCCCTGGATCTCCTGGATCTCCTGGATCTCCTGGGGCTCTTGGGGCTCTTGGATCTCCTGGGGCTCCTCGGCCTCCTGGCGTCCGAGCCAGTAGGTGTCGGTGCGAGCGTTCACGAACAGGGCGGGCACGGCGGCCTTGACGGCGGCGATCTTCGCGGCGTGCAGTTCCACGGGGGCGAGGGTGCCGTCCGGGCGGCCGTCTTCGAGGTTGATTCCCGCGGCGCCCGCGTCGTGCAGCCTTCCGGCCAGCTCGGCCACTTCCTCGGGGTCATCGCTGAAGCCCCCTTCGGCGTCGACGGTGAACAGGAAGGGGCCCTGCCCGAGTCGACGGGCCAGAGCCACGGTCTCCTCGGCGGTCGCCGCCGCCCCGTCCGGCAGGCCGGCGGCCGCGGCCACGCCGAGGCTTGTGGTGCCGATCGTCTGGAAGCCCTGTGCCGCCAGGAGGGCCGCTGAGGCGTAGTCCCAGGCGTTGGGCAGGAGCAGCGGCGTGGCCTGGTGGTGCAGGCGGGCGAAGGCGGTCGGCGACAACATGCTGTGCGTCATGGCACCAACGCTAGGGCCGGAACAGTTCGACAGCCGCCGAACTGTGTCTGCGGCATGACGGCCCTCATGCCCCGCTCGCCGAGACCGCCGGCCTGTTCGCCGACCGCGCCCCGGCCGCCCTCTGCCCGGACTCCCGGATCAGGTGCGCGAGTTGTCGCACGCCGGGCACGAACGATGATTCGGGCGTGTTGCCGTACCCCAGGACGAGCCCGTTGTGGGCGGAGTCCGCGAGCAGCGAGGAACGGGACAGGGGCCAGGGGGCCATCCGGTGCTGCCGGGCGGCCCGGGCCACGCGCTGATCCGGGAAGTCGGCCGGCAGCCGGACCGTCAGGTGCATGCCACTGTCGCCGCCGGTTACGGTGTGCGGCACGTCGAGGTGTTCGGCCAGCGCCGCCCTGAGCGCGTCCCGGCGGCCGCGGTACAGGCGGCGCATGCGCGCAAGGTGCCTGCTGTACTGGCCGCTCTCCATGAAGTGCGCCAGGGCCAGCTGCTCACAGCGGTGCCCGCCGCGCAGCATCTCGTCCACGACCGGCGCCACCTGGTCGACCAGTGGCTCGGGCAGCACGAGGAATCCCAGGCGCAGCGAGGGGAACAGCGTCTTGCTGAAGGTGCCCACGTAGAGCACGGGTGCGTTCGGCGTCATGCCCTGCATGCAGGCCAGGAGTTCTCCGCTGTGGCGGAATTCGCTGTCGTAGTCGTCCTCCACGATCCAGGCGCCGTGGTCGCGGCACTTCTCGATCAGGTCGAGGCGCCGGGAGGCCGTGAGGACCGAACCCGTCGGGTACTGGTGCGCGGGGGTGGTGTAGACGAGGCGCGGTGGGCGGTCCCTCCAGTCGGCCGCGGAGACGCGCAGGCCCTCCGCGTCGACCGGCAGGGGGAGGACGTCCAGGTCGCCGGAGGCCAGGGCGGTCTGTGCGCCGCGGTAGCCGGGGTCCTCGATCCAGGCGGTGTCTCCCGGGTCGGTGACCAGCCGGACGCACAGCGAGAGCGCCTCCTGCGACCCCTCGGTGATGACGACCTGCTCCGGGGAGCAGCGCACGCCGCGGGCCAGCGCGAGGTGGCGCAGGACGGCGGTTCTCAGCGCCGGCTCCCCCTGGGGCGGGCCGTAGCCCAGCAGACCCGTTCCGCCCTGCTGGAGCGTCCGGTCGAGGGAGCGTCGCCAGGCCGCCAGCGGGAACTGGGCCAGGGCGGGCACCCCCGGCGCGAAGGCGAGGGAGTCGACGCCCTCCAGCGGGGGCTTGCGGATCCGGGCGCTGCGCTGCGACAACGTGGGTGGCGCGGGCGCGTGGTGGGCGCGGCTGTCGGGCTCCGGTCGGGCCAGCGCGGCGACCCGCGTTCCTTGTCTGCTGAGCTCGATGTAGCCCTCGGTGCCCAGCACGTCGTAGACGAGCGTCACGGTGTTGCGGGAGATCCCGAGCCCGCCTGCGAGGGCGCGCGAGCCCGGCAGGCGGCTGCCGGCGGGCAGCCGGCCGTCGAGGACGGCGGTGCGGATGCGGTGCAGGAGCTGCTTTTGCAGGGACTCCCCGTCGTGGGCGCGGGACAGCGGTTCCTGCTGAAGGAAGTCGAGTTGCGGCCCCAGGTCCTCACTGCTGGAAGTCGACACTGCCCGGTCTCCTCTCGTACGACGCCCGCCTCCCCAGGTCCGGGCCTCCAAGACCGGGCTCCAAGACCGGGCTCCAAGACCGGGCTCCAAGACCGGCCTCCAGGCCCGGCCTCCAAGACCGGCCCCCAAGACCGGCCTCCAGGACCGGACCTTGTGGCCCCATGGAATGGCTCCATTGTGGACCTTATTAGGGGTCCACGCCAAACCTAACCTGACAGGGGCGATACGCACAGGGAGAAGAGAATGTCCGCACGTCTGAACGAATCCGTGAACGGCAGTGAGTCCTCAACCCTTCGCCGCACCAACCGGGTGGTGGTCGGTGTCTCCGGTTCGCCCGGCAGCCTGGCCGCGCTGACCCGGGCCGTTCAGGAGGCCCGGCGCCGCGGGCACCTGCTCGTACCGGTGAGCACCTGGACGCCGAGGGGCGGCGAGGCGGCAGCGCGACGCGCACCCTCGCCGGAGCTCGACGCGCAGACGGAGCGTGCCGCCGAGGAGCAACTGAGGCGTGCTATCGCCTCCGCGCTCGGGGGCATGCCCGAGGACGTACCGGTGGCGCCGACCGTGGTGCGCGGCTCAGTCGTCGACGCTCTCGTCTCCCTCGCCGACCACCCCGGCGACCTGCTCGTCCTCGGCGGCGGACCGCGCCATCCGCTGGTCAGACTGGTGCGGGGCGGGATGCGCCGCCAGGTGACGGCCCGGGCACAGGCCCCCGTCCTGCTGGTCCCGGAGCCGACCGTGCCGCGCGGGACACGCCGCCGGCTGCGGAACCTGACCGCTGATGACTTCCGCCGCGGGGCAGCCGACGGCCTGGCCGCTTAGCGAGTGCGCTGCTTAGTGATTGCGCCACTTAGCGAGTGCGCCGCCTAGCGAGTGCGCCACTTAGCGAGTGCGCCGCCTAGCGAGTGCGCCGCGCATCCGATGCACGGCAGAACCGGGGTGGACCCATGGAATGACTCCTTTGTGGATCTTATCGAGGGTCCACTGGTTGCCTAGCCTGGCAGCAGCCAACACGAAGCGGGAGAAGAGATTGTCCGCACGTCTGAATGAATACGGCCAGCCCGTCGGCCACCCACTGCCCGGCTGGACGGCCCGTCCGGCGCCCGCCCGGGTCACCCTCGACGGCCGCTCCTGCCGGGTGGAACCGCTGGACGCGGACCGGCACGCCGACGACCTGTACTCCGCCTACGCACACGCGGCGGACGGCAGGGACTGGACGTACATGATGGCCGGTCCGTTCGGGAGCCGGGACGACTACCGCGACTACGCGGTGACGGTGACGCGGGCGGACGACCCTCTGCACTACGCCGTCATCGACCTGCGCGACGGCAAGGCGGTGGGCACCCTCTCCCTGATGCGCCAGGACCCGTCCAACGGCGTCGTCGAGGTGGGAAACGTGGCGTTCTCGCCCCTGCTCAGGCGGACCCCGATCTCGACGGAAGCACAGTTCCTGCTGATGTCCTACGCCTTCGACGAGCTCGGCTACCGGCGCTACGAGTGGAAGTGCGACAGCCTCAACGAGCCCTCGCGCAGGGCGGCGCAGCGGCTCGGTTTCACCTTCGAGGGGATCTTCCGCCAAGCCGTGGTCTACCGGGGCCGCAGCCGGGACACCGCCTGGTACTCCGTCACCGACTCCGAGTGGCCCCAGGTCGGCAAGGCGCTGCGGGAGTGGCTTTCGCCGGACAACTTCGACGCGGACGGCCGGCAGAAGCAGTCCCTGTCCGCTGTGCGCGCCTGCGATGCGAACCCCGAGGCGGATCGGGCGCTCTGAGGTTCGGCATGGGATACCGCAGGAGCTCGGCGCATCCCGTGGAGCGCGCGCGAGTACGGCAGCGGACAGCCCACGGCCCCAGAGGCGTCCTCGCCCTCACGGGGCTCGTCACCGCCATCGCGCTGATGGACTACAACGCGCCGATGCCCACGCTGCGCGCCATGGTGACGGACTTCCACACCCCCGTTTCCGAGCAGGCCTGGCTGCTCAACGGGACGCCGCTGGGCCTGGCGGCCCTCCTGCTCGTCGCGGGCAGCCTCGCGGACGACTACGGCCGGCGGCGCGCCTTCCTCATCGGCACCGCGGCGATGAGCCTGACCACCGGCCTCGGCGCGCTCGCCACCTCCACACTCACGTTCGCCCTGAGCCGTATCGCCCTGGGCGCGGCGTGCGCGTTGATCATCTCCAGCAGCCTGGGCCTGATCGCACACGCCTACCCGGCGGGCCACGCACGCGTACGCGCACTGGGCATATGGGGCGCGTCGTTCAGCGCGGGCACCGCCACCGGTCCGCTGATCGCCGGCGGGTTCGCCGAAGTCGACTGGCGCCTGGGGTACGTGGTCTTCGCCGCCGTCGCCCTGCTCCTGGTCGGCGCCGCCGCCCGCGTCCTCCGCGAGTCCCGGAGTCCGCGCGGCGGCCGGCCCGACATGCCCGGCGCCCTGGCGCTGGGAGCGGCGCTCACCGCCTTGCTGAGCGCCCTGACGCTGGGGCGGGATGGCTGGTTGCGCGCACCGGTCGTCTCGTTGTTCGTGGCGACGGCGGTGCTGGCCGCGGTGTTCGCGCGGATCGAGCGGCGCAGTACGACCCCGATGATCGACCCGTCGCTCCTGCGGCGGCCCCTGTTCCTCGCGTCGACCACCGGCGCGCTGTTCACCGGCCTCGGCGTGATCGGCCTGTACAGCTTCCTGCCCGCCGTACTACAGGAGACCATCGGCATCCCGGCGATCGGCACGGCGTGGCTGCTCCTGCTGTGGGCGGGCGTCTCCTCCGTAGTGGCGTTGCAGGTTCGACGGCTGGCGCACCGCGTCCCCGCTCTCCGCCAACTCGCCCTCGGGTTCGTCCTGAACGCGGCGGGCGCGCTGGCCATGCTCGGCGCCGTACCCGCGGGCTCCTGGCCGCGACTGGTGCCCGGCATCGTGGTATCCGGGATCGGCACCGGTCTGCTCAACGCCGCTCTGCCACGTCTCGCCGTGGACAGCGTGCCGCCCGAGCGGGCCGCGATGGGCTCCGGCGCCAACAACACGGCCAGGTACATCGGCTCCGCGGTTGGGGTCGCCTTGACCATCACCGTCGCCACCGCATTCCCGGGGCGGCCGGCCCATGGCGCGGACCTGGCCTTCGCCGTCTCCGCCTGCCTCTCCCTGGCTGGAGCCGCCACCGTGCTCGCACTGGGCGGCCGGCCTGGCTCCCGCCGAGCGCGCCGATCATGATCGCTCTCGGCGCCGACCACGGTTCGGCCGCCGCGCCCGGGCCCGGTGACGCCTCCTGACTGATTGGCCATCAGGTTCCGGACCCGTGCCGCGAAGAGACTCCGGCTGACCCCGCATCAGATTCCGGACCCATGCCTCGACGGGGCTTCGGCTGACCCCACATCAGGTTCCGGACTCCCCCGCGCCCGCCCCTGATGCGCCGCCGATCCCGGCCCCAGCGCGGCCACCGGCCCGCCTCCCACCCCCGAAACCCGCCCAATCCGACTGTGATGTACCCCACAATCGATGTCTCATCGATAGGCACACAGTTATGTGGGCATGACAATTTTATCTCTATTGCGTTACTCGGGGATGGCGGGCGTGAAAAGCCGCGGTCCGTTGGGCCACTAGGGGCGAAATGCCCGGCAGTGGGCACGCCGCACGCGGACGACGGAGAGTAACCAGCTGTAGGAAGTGGACAGTTGACCTCTCGGAAAACCGTCCCGTCTACTACGCACCATCAGCTGGTTGACCGATCACGCAGTCGGGAGAGCCCATGAGGATGCCGGGTCCAAGACCGTCCAACGCGCCCTCCGCGACGCCCGATTCCGCTCAGCCCGCGCCCGAGCGCGGACGCCCCTCCCCCGAGCCGCCGCGGACGCCTTCCGATTCACGTCCGCCCTCCGATTCGGGGCCGGGCCCCGTCATCGCGGTCAACCCCGTGCACCGGCCGTCGCCTCGCCTCACGGCCGCGTCCTGCGCGGCGGGCGCGCTCGGCGTACTGGAACTTCCCACCGCCGACCCCACGCGGGCCGCCGAGCTCCTGGACCGTACGGACCGCTGGTCGCCACGGCCGTTCGGCGTACGCATCCGCCCCAACTGCCCTATCTACGCCGCCGATTTGCCCGCTACGGCGACGACCGTGCTGCTCGCCGACCCGGACCGCCGGCCCGACGAGTTCCCCGGCCGCCGCGTCCTAGCCGAGGTCACCGACCTCGCCGAGGCCGTACGAGCCGTCGAGACCGGGGCCTGGGGGCTGATCGCGCGCGGCACGGAAAGCGGCGGCAGAGTCGGCGAGTTGAGCACGTTCGTCCTGCTGCAACAGCTCCTCGGCTCCCCGGGCATCGATGTGCCCGTCTGGGCCTGGGGCGGCATCGGCGTACGGACCACCACGGCCGCCGTCGCGGGCGGGGCCGCGGGCGTCGTGCTCGACACCCAGCTCGCGCTGCTCGACGAGGCGGAACTTCCGCTGGAAATCGCCGATGCGCTCGGCGGGCTCGACGGCTCGGAGACCGTACTGCACCACGGCACGCGCGTACTCATCCGTCGCGGGCCGGGGACTCCCCAACTACCCTCCGCACGAGCCGAGTTCTTGGAAGCGATCGGCGGGGACGACCTGCGGACCCAGTTCCTGCCCGTCGGTCAGGACGCCTTCCTCGCCGCCTCCTTCGCCCGTCGCTGGACGACGGTCGGCGAGGTCGTACGCGGCATCCTGGCCGCGCTTACCGCCACCGTCACTGCCACCGCCATCGCCACCGACGTCACGTCCGCCGCCGCGCTCGGCGCCCACTCCCCCGGCGCACGCGCATTGGGAACCCAACTGCCCGTAGCCCAGGGCCCGATGACCCGTGTCAGCGACCAGCCCGCGTTCGCGGCGGCGGTCGCGGAGGCGGGAGCGCTGCCGTTCCTCGCGCTGGCGCTCAGCGACGCCGAGCAGACCAGGACGATGCTGGAACGCACCCGCGAGGCGGTCGGGGACGCGCCCTGGGGCGTCGGCGTCCTCGGGTTCGCGGACGAGGAGGTGCGGGCCGCCCAGCTGGAGGTCGTACGGCGGCTGCGGCCGACCCACGCGATCATCGCCGGGGGCAGGCCCGCGCAGGCCACGGACCTGGAGGCCGCGGGCATCGCCGCCTTTCTGCACGTACCGTCGCCGGGGCTGCTGCGGCAGTTCCTCGCGGCCGGGGCGCGCCGGTTCGTCTTCGAGGGCGCGGAGTGCGGCGGGCACGTCGGGCCGCGCAACAGCTTCCCGCTCTGGGAGGCCCAGATCGAGGTCCTGCTCGACTTCATGGCGACTGCGTCCGCCGGAACGGCACCGGGTGGAACGAACAGCCCCGCCCCCATCACCGTTCTCTTCGCGGGCGGCGTGCACGACGAGCGTTCGGCCGCGATGGTCGCCGCCCTCGCCGCGCCGCTGACCGGCGCGGGCATCGCGTTCGGCGTGCTCATGGGCACCGCCTATCTGTTCACGGAGGAGGCGGTACGGGCCGGCGCCGTGCGGCCGCTGTTCCAGCGGCGGATGCTCGCCGCCGAGCGGACCGACCTGCTGGAGACCGCGCCCGGCCACGCCACCCGTTGCGCGCACAGCGCGTTCACCGAGGACTTCGCCGGGCTCAAGGCCGAGCTGCGCGCGGAGGGCGTGCCCGACCGTGAGAGGTGGGCGCGGCTCGAAGAGTTCAACGTCGGCAGGTTGCGGCTGGCCAGCAAGGGCATCGAGCGCGTCGGGGCCGAGCTGCACCCCGTGGACGAGGGCCGCCAGGACGCCGAGGGCATGTTCATGGCCGGTGAGGTGTGCGTGCTGCGGGACGAGGTCACCACCGTCGCCGCGCTCCACCGGGCGGTGGGCGACGGGGCCGCCGCGTGGCTACGGGACCGGAACGGGGCGATCCGCGAGGCCCTGGGCCTCCCCCCGGAGCCGGAGACAGAGGATGCCGGGCGGCCCGCCCCCGAACCGCTGCGGATCGCCGTCGTCGGCATGGCCGGCATGTTCCCCGGCGCGCCCGACACCGCCGCGTTCTGGGCGAACGTACTGGCCGGCAAGGACTGCGTGACCGAGGTGCCGGCCGAGCGCTGGGACCCGGAGCGGTACTACGCGCCGGACGGCGACGGCGCCCGCACCCCGTCGCGGTGGGGCGGGTTCCTGCCCGAGATCCCCTTCGACCCGCTGCGCTACGGCATCCCGCCCGCCTCCCTGAGCAGCATCGAGCCGGTGCAGCTGCTCGCGCTGGAGGCCGCCCGGCGCGCCCTCGCGGACGCGGGCCACACCGAGCGGGACCACGCCCGTACGTCGGTGGTGTTCGGGGCAGAGGCGGGCAGCGACCTGTCCAACGCGAGCACCCTGCGCACGGTCCTGCCCGCGTACGTCGGCGAGCTCCCCGCCGCGCTCGACGGCCAACTCCCGCGTCTCACCGAGGACTCGTTCCCCGGCATGCTCGCCAACGTCATCGCGGGCCGGATCGCCAACCGCCTCGACCTCGGCGGCGCCAACTACACCGTCGACGCCGCGTGCGCGTCCTCGCTCACCGCCGTCGACGTGGCGTGCAAGGAACTGGTCGCCGGGACAAGCGACTTGGTGCTGTGCGGCGGCGCCGACCTCCACAACGGCATCAACGACTACCTCCTCTTCTCCTCCGTGCACGCCCTCTCCCCCACCGGCCGCTCGGCGACCTTCGACCGCTCGGCGGACGGGATCGCGCTCGGCGAGGGCGTCGGCTGCGTGGTGCTCAAGCGGCTGGCCGACGCCGAGCGCGACGGGGACCGCGTCTACGCCGTGATCGACGGGGTCGGCAGCGCCAGCGACGGCCGCGCCCTGGGCCTGACCGCGCCGCGCCCCGAGGGCCAGCGCGCCGCACTGACCCGCGCGTACCGCAACGCCGGGATCTCACCCGCGCAGGTCGGCCTCATCGAAGCGCACGGAACGGGCACGGTCGTCGGCGACCGTACCGAACTGGCCACGCTCACCGAGGTGTTCACCGAGGCCGGCGCCGATCCGGGAAGCTGCGCCATCGGCTCGGTCAAGTCGCAGATCGGCCACACGAAGTGCGCGGCGGGGCTGGCCGGGCTGATCAAGACGGTCCTGTCGCTGTACCACGGCGTACGGCCGCCGACCCTGCACCTGCGGCAGCCGAACCCGGCGTGGGACGCCGACCGCAGCCCGTTCGTCTTCCACTCCGCGGCCCGCCCCTGGCCCGCGGAACCGGCCGAGCGGATCGCGGGGGTGAGCGCCTTCGGTTTCGGCGGCACCAATTTTCACGTCGTTCTACGCGCGTACGCCCAGGCCCCGGCCGCCCACGCGCTCGACGAGTGGCCGGCCGAGCTGTTCACCTTCCGCGGCAAGGACGAGGCCGCCGCGCGGCGGGGCGTCCGTACGCTGCTCGGTCTGGTCGAGAGCGGCGGGGCGTGGCGGCTGCGTGACTACGCGCGTAGCGCCGCCCGGCGCAGCGATGCGGCGGGCGCACGGGGCGAGCCGGTCCGGATCGCGCTGCTGGCCGACAGCGTGCCGGACCTGGTCGGCCTGCTGCGGAGGGCGGCCGAGGGCGAGGACGATCCAGGGGCCGGGCTGTACACGGCCGGCCGGGCCCACAGCACTGACGGATCTGACGAAGAGGCTCTCAACGAGGCAAAGTTGGCGTTTCTGTTTCCCGGTCAGGGAAGTCAGCGCCCCGGCATGCTCGCGGATCTCTTCGTCGCCTTCCCCGAGTTGCACGGCCGCCTGCGGCTCGGCGCGGCCCGCTGGGCGGACACCCTCCACCCGCCCACCGCCTTCGACGACGCGACGGCCGCCGGTCAGCTCGCGCGGATCACCGATACCGCCGTCGCCCAGCCCGCGCTGGGCATCGCGGGGCTCGCCGCCGCCGAACTCCTCGCCACCGTTGGCGTACGCCCGGACATGATCGCAGGTCACAGCTACGGCGAACTCGTCGCTCTCGCGGTCGCCGGGGCCTTCACACCCGAAGATCTGCTCACCGCGAGCGCCGCACGCGCCGAGGCCATCCTCTCCGGGGTCCGGGCCCGGGGCGGCGACCCCGGTGCCATGGCGGCCGTCACGGCGTCGGCGGAGGAGGTCAAGAAGGTGCTGGCGCTCGCCGGGCTCACGGGCGAGGTCGTCACCGCGAACCGCAACTCCCCGCGCCAGACAGTGATTTCAGGTCCTACTGCGGCAGTGGACGCGGCGATCGGCCACCTCCGAGACGCGGGGCTCGCCGCGAAGCGGCTTCAGGTGGCGTGTGCCTTCCACAGCCCGCTGATGGCCGGTGCGGGCGACGCGTTCGCCCGCACGCTGGAGACGCTGCCCGTACGCGCGCCGTCCGTTCCCGTCTGGGCCAACAGCACGGCCGCCGCGTACCCGGCCACCGCGGACGCCGTACGGGCCGGACTCGCCGAGCAGATCGGCGCCCCGGTCCGGTTCGCCGAGCAGATCGAGGCCATGTACGCGGCCGGGGCGCGGGTCTTCGCCGAAGTGGGCCCCGGCCGGGTGCTGACCCGGCTGGTCTCCGCCGTACTCGGCGACCGCCCGCACCGCACGGTCCCGCTGGACGGCGGCGGCCGGCGCGGCGGGCTGTACGGATTCCTCGCCGCCGTCGCCCAACTCGCCGTCGCCGGGGTCGACATACGCGCCGGGCGGCTACCAGGGACGGAGAGACGACGCCGGCGGATGTGCCTTCCCTCGGAAGCGGGGAGTGGTGCCCCACCCGCCGTGCCTTGGCGGGCCTCAACGGCGCCAGCACCCCCACCCCTCCGCCTGCCGCAGCTCGGAAACGTCCTGCTGCCCGCCGGGCGCTGGCCGAACAGCGCAGCTACGAAC
>NZ_JBHVHQ010000149.1:0-13145 GCF_042800135.1 Streptomyces sp. NPDC057654
GCGGCTCCGTCGGCGGACGCACCGGCATCGTGGCCGTCCACGTGGGCAAGCACCGCCCCGGGTCACGGCGTCGACATGCGCTGTCTGTATGACGGAGGGAGCATGTCATCAGCTGGGACGAGGAGCAGGTGTCCGCCCAGCCGCCTCTCGGTGCAGTCGCCAACGCGCGACCGCTGCTGGACTGGCAGCAGTCCAGGAACGGGTCTCCCTGCTCCCCGGCACCGGCTGGAAAGCCGGCGCGCGACGGAACAGCACCGCGATGACTCGACCGGCAGAAGAATTCGCCTGCATGGACTCTCTCGTCTCCGACCCGCGGACCGAACCGGTCTCTCCTCCGAATCGCTGGCCGGTTGAGGTCATTTCCTGGCTGGGAACGCTTCGTCAAGCGTGGGGACGACGAGGCTGCCGGAGGTCACCGCTTTCCGGAGGTGGCCGACGGGCACATACCGTCCCTGCTGAATCACCGGCGTGATCTTGTCGATCGTGCCGGTCCCACTGAGGTGGAAGACGGTCCACGGCTTCCGTGAGGCGTCCAGCGTCTCTCCATCGCGCATGATGCTCCGGGTCGCCGCAGTCGTACTGCGGGTTCCGGGAAGCGGCTGGTGGCGCGGTCTGGTCACGGAGCGGGCGCCCGTCGTCAGCGCGTCCCCGGCCCGTACGCCGAGGCAGTCCGCGCCCGGCTCCGCCAGCTCCCACCGGGGCGCATGGATACCGTTGGAAGTGAGGGCGGCGCCCTCGGTCGCATGCCGTTCCTCGGTGGTCCGGGCACGCAGGAAATCGCACCAGTCCCAGACGGTGGGCCCCTTGCTCATTACTCCTCGCACCCGCTCACCACACCGAGCGTCGCGTCCGTCCGGCCGTCGAGCACGCCGCGCGAATCCGCCCCCGGCACAGCCACCGCCTCGAACTCCCCAGGGCCAGGACTCTTTACGGGCGGTTGCTGCGGGACCGGTGTGCGAACGGCGATGCGGGGCTTGTCTCTCGTCGCCGCGACTCCCGGTACCCCGCCCGCGACGGACGCTGCTTCGGCCTCGACCCGCTGGCGTCTGTGGTCCCCGACCTGCTGGGCGTACCCATGGAGGCACATGATGAGCGAGGCGCAGACCAGGATGAGGGTGCTCGTCTCGGCGGCCTGTGTGAAGTAGGTGCGGGCGAAGTGCTCAATGTCCTGCACCGGGAGCCGGGCGAGGACGAAGTCCTGGATCAACTGGTCGAACCCGAAGGGGCCCCACAGGATGTAGCCCGCCGCGGCGAGCAGGGGCAGTTTCCGTACGGGCCAGACGTCCCGCGTGAGGACGCGCAGCGCGAGGAACGCGGCGACGGGCAGCGCGATGAGCGTCAGGGCGGTGAGGAGACCGAGGCCGGGCCAGCCGCCAAGAGCCGCCAGCCCCGTCTTCCCGGCGCCAGAGCGCTGCGCGTGCCGGGTGGCGGTGGACCGATATATGACCGTCATCAGGCGGTCCATTGCTTCTTCGGCGGTGTGCCGCTTCCTGACCGGCGCCTCCTCGGGGGCGTCGCCCTGCCGCTGCTCGGGCTCTGGGCGGACGAGGCCGAGGACGGTATCCCGGACGATACAGGCCAGTCGTTCCGGCGTCACCAGGTGCTCCCCGCGCTCGGTGCGGGCGCCGGAACGCTTGGGCGTGGTGCGGGGGTTGGGCCGGCCCGCGCGGGGGATGTTCCCGAGGCGCTGGTGGACAGCGGCAGGGATCGCGCCGACCGGCTGTACGTCTCCGAAGTCGAACCATTCGCCCTCAGCGCGGTGGCCGGCGAACGCCTGGTGCAGGAGGTTCTCCAGTTCGCGGCCCCCGGGCGTGTGCCACAGCACTTCGAGGCGGTCGGGGTTGCCGGTCTGCAGTTCCTTCAGCCGTTTCTCGGGGCTGGTGCTGGTGCCGATCTTGACGCGGGTCGATCCGGCAGCGCCGATCACGTAGACGTAGGAGCCGCCGCCCGGTGTGGAAGAGGTCACGGCCGCGACTGTACGGGGCCGCTGGCGTCCCCCACGGGTCTTCGCGGGTTGTGCCTTACGGCGGCTGCCGTAGTCGACGCCTGCCGGGCCTGGGGGCAGGTCCGGCGTGAAGCCCACGGACGCACACGGCCGTCGCCGTATGCGCCCGTGCCCAAGGGCCGCTCTGCATGCACGCAGCGCGACGGCTTGCCCTCGGGCAGCCTCTTCGCTGGTCGTCGGCGCGACTGGCGGCCAACGCCTCGCCTTGCGGGTCTGGACGACGGTTGCGACGCTACGGCTGTTTCGCCTCCAGGGGCTGGAGTTGACGGTGAAGTGCTCTGGGCTCCGGCCAGGAGCTATGTCGCTCTCTTAGCGTGGGCCGACATGGCGTAGATGCTCGTCTGCAGCACGAACACCGCCTCACGTACGGGCCCGCCCTATTTGGAACGTCTGTCGATGTGTTCGGACAGTTCCGTCTTCCAGGTAGCGGCGACGTAGCCGCCTGCCATGGCGAAGCGGTGCTGGGCGCGCTCCAGAATCGGCACCCCGCTCAGTTCCGTGCCGGTGACGGCCTGCTGGATCAGATGCCTGGCGCTTGTGACTGCATGCAGCGCCGCCTCGACGCGCGCTCCCCCCCGGCAGGGCGTCTTCCACTCCCGAGGGGAGTCCGACGATGTGGTGGTCGTGCTCCTCGACACAGCCGGACAGGACGGATTCGGCGAGTATGCGCTGGACTTCGAGGAGCATGTCGACTGCGCGTTTCCACTGGTCAGGAGTCGGGCGTAGCGTCTGGTGGGTGCTCAAGGTGTTTCTCCCTCATCAGGTTCTGCTCCCGCGGTCGCACCGGGCGTCTCCGCGTGACGCACTGAACGCCCCGCCGGCAAGGGCGACGAAGCGCCTTCGAATTCAGGTTCTGCCCCGTTCCAGCTTCTCGCTTTCCCTGGTTTCCATCGTTGCTCTTAGGGAAACGCTCCGTGCTCTCGGAGGGCGGGGGCGAATGAGGTTCGCTGCCTACCGGAGGTAGGGCCTCCGGCTGCGGGAGATCGGTCGCCGGAACGGCGGCCATCGAGGCGGGGCGGGGCATTGCTCAGTGATCCGCTCGTCTGCCGCGCCCCGACTCCGGCGCGCTGCGCGGGCAGGGCGCGGACGTCTTCCGCCGCTGCAGGCGACGGTCGCGTGGCGCGGCGGGAAGCAGCGTTCATGCGGCATCGTCCGGTGTCGGCACGGCGTGCAACCCGGGGCCCCTCGTCCTGGGAGGAAGGGTCGGCGGCGGGGGTGGTGCCTCAACACGCTCGTAGGGCTGCCAGAGGTCCGGAGCGTGGTGGCCACGGTCCCAGTTCGGGGCGCCGGTGAGGGCAACGATCCGGTGCCAGGGGATGTGCAGGGCGCGGTGCCGGCCGCCGGGGCTGAAGCCGAGGCCGGCGGCGGTGACGGATTCCAGGGTGCCGAACACGCTGGCCCACTGGCCGGCATCGCCGGCGCCGTCCGGGCCGCACAGCACGTCGATGCGCAGGGTGCTCCACGACCACAACGATATGAGCTTGTCCAGCGGCTCCAGTTCGTCCGTCTCTCCTGGGGCCCAGCAGCTGTGCCCGCTGATCAGGGAGTCCGCGAGCCGGTAGAGCCATCCCTCCTCCGCCGCCAGCCGCAGCCCGCTGGCGGTGCGGCGGGCGCGGCGCTGCTCGACGACTTGGGCCCGGCCGTCCTCACGTTCGCGGCGGATGCTGCGCCCTTCCAGTTCAGGGCTTCCATCGTTCCGTCGCGTGCAGCCTGGAGGAGTTCATCCTGTACTCCTGCCAGCGTTTTGCGGCAGCGGGCCCGGCACAGTCCGAGGAGCTGGGGCACTTCGCTGGGATCGGCCCATGATGCCCGCTTGAATCCCTGCTGGATCCGTGCGCTAGGCATGATCGGTCCCTTCGTCCGTGGGTGTAATCCGCGTGAGCGGCATCCCCGGACGCGCGCGGCGAGGCGTCCACGCTCGCACACGGGCCGCGTTCCTGGCGGGCGACGCGCCGCGGTAGGCAGTGCCCCGGGCGACCCGACCAAGCACACCACCGCGACGGCACCGTGCCCTGCGGAATGGCCAGAGGTGATCACCTCTGCCGGTTCGGCGAGTGCGGCCCCGGCCAGCTGCTTACAGGGTGGCTGACCATCCGCTGCGGGAGAGTGTGGTGTGACCGTCGGGCGTGATGGTGACCCGGGCCCCGCGTACGGGAAGATCGCCGTCTATGACCAGCCAGGTGCGGATGCGGTCCAGCGCGTCCCACAGGCGGCGTGGGCCGCCCTGGTGGACTTCGGGCAGTTCCCGGGCCCCGCTGGCTGTGGCGCGGGCCCAGGATCCGTCCATGTGGATCATGTAGGCGGTGCGTGCTCCGTCCTCGCCCTGATCCATCCGGTGTTCGATGCCGGGTACGAGGAGTTCGAGGGTGGAGCGTACGTCCCAGGTGCTGTTGACCCGCATCACGGGGTAGCGGCCGGTGGTGATGTTCTCGCCTTCGGCGTGCCGGGCGGTCTCCCACATTCCGGCTTTCTTGGGAGCGGGGGGGTAGTCCTCGCCGTGGCGGGTGCGCATGAATTCCGCGGTGTCGGGGACGACTTTGCCGAGGGCGCCGCCGTCCTTGGTCTTGTCCGCCGCTACGAGCAGTCCCGTACCGGTCAGCGTGGTCACCAGTCTGCCGCCGGGGGCGAGTGCCTTGAGCCAGGAGGGCGGGATGGTCTTGACCGAGACGGTGGAGATGATGCGGTCGTAGCTGCCGGGCAGGTCGCCCGTCAGATCGCAGACCTCGACCTGCGGGTGGTGGCCGATCGTGGCCAGCCGATCCTGCGCCGCGGTGACCAGATACGGGTCTACGTCCACGCTGGTGACCTGTCCTTCGCCGAGGCGGGCGCAGGCCAGCGCGGTTCCGTAGCCGCTGCCGCAGGTCACCAGGATGCGGGAGTCATCGGCGATCACGGCGTGCTGGTACAGCGTGACGACCAGGCTGGGCAGCGTGGAGGACGAGGTGGGCCAGGTTTCGTCGATGATGGTCCCGGGGCCGGCGTGGTCGGCGTGGTGCGGGCCGACGCGGGTGATCAGCGTGCGGGCGGGGTCGTAGGCGGTCTGCCGCCACGCGCGGGTGTCGTCGGCCCCGATGTGCAGTTTGTAGACCCATGCGCCGTCCCGCTCGGAGGGCACCCACCACCGGGGTACGAACAGATGGCGGGGCGTGGTGGCCAGGGGGCGATGCCAGCGGGATTCGGTCCGTACGGTCGCATTGGCTACCTGTGCGGCGGCGCTCGTCCAGTTCATCAGGTTCCTAGCGTCCGGTTGGGGTCGGCTCCGGACAGGCCCATGGGGCCGCAGGGCTTGTCCTTGCTGGGTGAGCACCCGTCGGAGGCAGCGGGTTCGCAGTCGCTGGGCTTGCACGCGGTGGGTGCAGGCAGGGGGACACGCGCGGTGGCCTTCGCCCACCGGCTGCTGGACAGCACCGATGCCAGGCTCGTGTGCTTGACGCTGCCTGCGGTGAGGAACCTGCCGATCTCGCACGGGGCGACCTGCCCGTCGGGGAGGATCGCGGCCTTGCCGTGACCGCACCGCCCGCACAGGGCCGATGTGGACGGTACCGCGGTACTTGAGGCGTTGCCGACGGCCCGCACGCCATCGACGTGGACCTCTTCGACGCCCAGGGCCTGCATCTCGGCGCGGGCCTGCTCGGCACGCTGCCCCTCGTGGATGTGGATGACACCGACCTTGACCGGGATGCCGCGCCGGACGGCCTCGATGATGTGATCGCGGGTCTTCGCGTGGCTGCCGGGGCGCCCGGTGATCGTGTCGTGCTCGGCGGCGTCGTCGCTGTAATACGAGCAGGCGAGGCCGAGGTGCGGGTGCGCGAAGAGCCGCCAGTGCTCCTCGCGCACCCGATAGAGGTTGGAATAGACGCGCACGCGCAGGCCGACCCGCAGCGCGTGCTCGGCGAGTTCGGTGAAGTCCGGATGCAGGGTGGGTTCCCCGCCGATCATTTGCACCGTCGTCGTTCCGAGGGCGGCTGCCTCGTCGATGACCCGGTGCCAGTCCTCCCCGGTCATGCTGCCGTGGCCGCGGGTCGGCCCGGCTTCGGCGTAGCAGTGCGAACACGAAAGCGGGCAGCGGGCCGTCAGTTCTAGCGACAGGAACCGCAGCGTGGTGGGGGCCTCCGGAGCGATCGTCATGACTCTAGGGTAGGCGTCGGCACGTGCAACCGGACTGGTTTCGGGCTGACTTGGAGAGCGGAGACGACCGTGAGGCCACGGCTGCCAGTGCGGCAGCCTGGTCGGGGGTGGTGAAGCCGGGGTACCGGCGGGCGCAGTCGGTAGCGAGGTCGCGGTCAAGGACGCGGATGCGTACTTGAAGCAGCAGGCGGGTGCCGCGTGGTGCTCAGCGCAGTTGCTGCTTCTTGACCATGCGGCGGCTGATGACCTGGTTGACCGTGGATTCGGCGGAGGTTCTGGAGGGCGGCTCGCCGCAGCTCTCCGACGCAGCAGGTGCGGTGGAGAGCAGAGGGAACGGCGGAAGCCTCCTGGCGGTAGCGGCCACCGGGCTTCAACGCGGGCGGGCACCATCAGGGATGGCCTCCGGGTGCGGCGCTCGTCGTCCTTCCACCCGGGCGGCCAGGACGGCAAAGCGCTCGGCGGCACCGCTGTTACCAGTCTTGCGACGGGTCGGGGCGGCCGGTCGGCGGCGGGAGCCTGCACGGCGGTGAGCAGGGCGTACGCACCTCCTCGGGCCGCGGGCCGTCCGTCCAGGCCAGATCTCAGCGCGCCCTGCTGTGGTGGACCAACTCCACGCCGGTCCCGGTGGTCCGGCTCAGGTGCCGCGCGCGCTGCCGCAGGCGGCTGACCCCGGTGGAGAGCACCAGGCGCGGGTCCTCGAAACCGCCGGTCTTGTACAGGGCGGCTATGTTCAGCTCGGAGCGTCGGGGGCGCCACGGTGGCAGGAGACGTCGGACACAGCCGCCTACGAGGAAGTCGGCACCGCAGTGGATGTGGTTCTCGTCACTCGGAAGTGTGGTCCGTGCTATGCACCGGGTGCGGCTCATTGTCTGCCTGCCCGTGTTCCCGACCGCGGCCGCCGTCGGGAGCTGGCGCGTAGTCGTGCCAGTGTGCCCGGTCTTCGGGGCACCGGCGGCAGAACCAGCTCTCCCCGAGATGCACATACCAGTCCCGGTGGACACCTCCGCTGTGGCCGCAGACAGCACAGGGGTAGTTGCAGATGTAGGGCGTACAACCGGTGTCGCCGAGACAGTTGCCACAGCGGCCACACCGGCCGGTGTACGTTTCGGGTACAGCTTCGCTGGTAACGAACATGGCGCTCTGTTCCATTCCGGTTCGGGGCCGAGAGCGTGGGCGGACGCAGAGTGGAGTTTGAGATTTCTTGTGAGTGCGTCAGGGTGTGCCCCCCTGCGCCCCCTGGGGATTTCAAGAAATGCCCCCACGCGGGAATCCGCCGAGGTTTTTGATTTTACCGCAAATACATAAGAAAATATCAGTTCAGAGTGTAATTTGCATATTGCTTGCCGGTAGGTTTCGCGGGTGAACTGGCTTGCTCGGTCGCCATCTTGGCGTAGTAGTTTTCGCCGGGAAGCGGCCGGAAGGACGGGCCGCCGCACTTCCGCGGGGTACTTCCGTCCCTGACACTGAGTTCTCGAACCCGAGCGGGGGGGCAGATGGCGCGGGCGACGGCTGGCGCGCGGGGCGCGGGCACGGTGGAGGCGCTGCGGGTGCAGCGGGTGCTGGGCGGCCGGTCGTTGACGGTGCCGTGTGCCGAGTATCACGTAGCGGTGAATGTCCTGGTGACTCTGGCCGGCACCCCCGGCGGCGCGCGGGCTGGGATCCTTCAGAGCGCGGCCACGGGTGACACGCTCCTGGGGTGCGACGTCGCGTCCGGGCGCATGGACGGCAGCGCGGTCGTGTCCCGGCGCTGGCCCTTGAGACTGGGCCGGACGGGGTGCGGGTCGGCGGGGTCACCCGGGTGGGCACGTCGGCCGCATCCATGGATCTGCTCGTCACCGGTGCTCGTGTCGGGCATGTAGGCGGCGCGGGCGGGGCGGCAGCGGTGGCGCTGGTCTCCGCGAAGAGCGACGGCCTAAGCTACGCCAGCGAGTAGGCCACGTTGAACGACGTCGAGCTGTCCGCGGAGTTTCTGGTGCGGGCCTCGTCCCTGCCCCCCTGGACGTGGTCTCAGTACCGTGGCCGGGCGAGGACGGCCACCACGGCGTTGTAGCAGGCTCCGCACACCGGCTCCACGCGCGGTTCGGCGGCCTCCCCCGTCATGATGGAGATCCAGGTGACTTCCACCTCCCGGTCCTGGGCAACGTCCGCGCACTCGCCGCCGCGAAAGGCGAAACCGCAGTGCGTCAGGCACACGCAGTTGCACGCCTCCTCCCGGATCGGGTCTGGCGTGAACCCCTCGATGGTGAGCCGAGGACGGAAGGGGCTGGGCGCCTCATCGATGGCCATACGCCCATAGTCCTCTTCACACCGTGCGACTGGGGGCGACTTCCGAACCCGGTCGAATCTGATCACGCCAGCTTCGTCCGTCTCAGGCAACCGCCTTCTTACAGGCGCCTTCCAGGTCGCTGAACATCTCGACCATTACCTTCGAGCTGTCCTTCTTGGGGGTGTCCCACAGGCGTGAGTCGGTCCGGTACCTGGAATAGACGTCCATCTCCGGCGTATCGGCGAACCCCTGTGTGAAGTCGTCGATGGTCTGCTGCCCCTCGATTGATCCCTTCGCGGCCTCGCGTAGCCCCTTGAGCGCCTTGGATACCCGGAGTGTGCATTGCGTGGCCTCGCTCGGCGACGCGGAGGACTTCGCGGGGCCGGCGCCCTGTTCCTTGTCCTGGGCGGCGGACGAGCAGCCGACGAGGCATATGAGGGCTACAGCGACCCCGACAGCGAAACGCACCCTGGACACCCCTTGTGAGAGCCCCGCATGGCGGGAAGTTGACGCGCGATCTGCCTGTGAGCAATGGCCATGATTCTCGCACGGAGTTACTAAATGTAAGACCTGCCCTGCGAACTCCGTAAGGAGCGACAGCGGCCGAGCGGACGGGAGAGGTGACGTGGCAGCGGGCGACGGCTCCTTCGAGGACATCTTTCGTGCGATGTTGCGGGACCCCAGGGCCGTACGGGCGCTGAACTGGGTGCTGGTGGACGGCCTCGGCGCGGCCCTCCACCAGGCGCAGATGTACGCCGCTGCGGGTGATGCGCGCATGCGGGCGCAGGCCGCCCGGCAGGCGATGCGCCCGCGATGAGCGTCGTGCTCCCGGCCCGGAACTTCTACGAGGAGGGGGTGCCGCTTACCGGCGTCGGGTGGGGGACCGGGTCGACCAGGGCCTTGTTGGTGGGCTCGGGCAGATCGATCGGCTCGTAGCGGTGCGAGTCGCGGTCGGAGCGCCAGTCGACGCGGCCGACTGCCGTGTCGGTATGGATGGCGACGGCGAACACGCGATCGCCGACGACGGCTCGACGCCCGTACGCCTCGTCCACCCGCACCTGAAGGCGGTGAGCGGTGAACCGAACCCCCGGAACCGTCTGATCTTATTTCATCGCGGGTTGAATCAGTAAGGTCAGCGGACGGGGATGTCGGGGTCTTCGGACAGGGACCGGCCGACATCAGCAAGGGAATTCGGAGGGAAGCCGTAGCGCAGTAGCAGAAAGCTTCTCTCAAAGTCCTCCAGCAACCCGCCTCCATCGAGGGGCCACAGTCGGGGGTCAGCAACGGGGATGCCGATATAGCTCCCGCCTGCAGTCTCTCTCCACGCTGGGTCTACTACCGTCCCATCAGGGCGTACGGCCCAGGCGTGTGGCACAGGGACGTTGATACCGTTGCCGACAAGGGCGAAACCCTCTGCATATACCATGCCCTCGCCCTGGTGATTCCGAGCGTAATTGGCGGCAGTGTTGTAGCAGCGCTTTCCAGAAAAGCAGGGAAGGCCTTCAGGTCGTGGCATTGAAGTGAATTGCCGCCCCAAGGTCAGCAGGAGATGAAACGGGCTCCTGAAGGTCCAATCCTTGGTTCCTTGGCAGACTTCCTCTTCGACCCTTGCGTGCTGACGCATGTAGTCGATGATTACCTGTGTAGTGCGTGGTTGCATGCAGAGATACTAACGGTTATGATATTTCGGAGGGGCCTCGTTTCGCCCGGTTCGGCGGGGCCCACGAGACTGCCGTTTGTTCTGGCTCTGGGACTTCCTTCAGGGTTCCGAAAGCTCTGCCTACTCTGATTGCTATTGATCGCTCGCCCCACCTGTCGGCGTAGCCGCGGCAGATCGCGCCCTTCTCAGTTCCGATCGTGCTGTGACAGACGATGCGTCCCTGATTTTGGATGGATTCTTGCGTCATTCTAGCGATTCGTCCGCTTTGGACACCGCTCGGCCGGCCATGATGAAAAGGGCTGTCGGGGCGGAAAATGCACGTCTTGCATTCTTCTTCGAGGACGCGCACTTCTCTGGTTTCCGCGTCGGCGACGTGGATCCAGGGCGCCGCCGATTCCTCGTCGGCGATGCCTGGCTCGCTGTGTGGCTGCATGCGGAGATGCTAGCGGTTTGGACCCCTTCGAGGGCACTCGAGTTGACCTAGGCCGGCGGGAGTTCGTCTCCTCAGCACTGGTGGGGGTTGAGGGCTTTCAACCGACTCGTGAATTCGGGATCAGGCTGTACGGGGATGTGCTGTCCGGTGCTGGTGTCGAGGTAGCCCCATGTTCCGCGTTGTCCGGGCCCGCACATCATGAGAGTCAGAGTGCGGCTCGGATCGTGGATGTCGGTGGCCTCGTGGTAGATGCGTCGTGGTACTTCGTTGACGTCGCCCTCCCGGTGCTCGACGCCTCGCTGAGCAAGCACGCTGGCCCCGTTTGGGGTGTAGCGGTCTTCGTTGTAGCCCCCGAGCAAGATGTGCGCGGTGAAAGGCCATGGGTGGGAATACGGTTGGCTCTGCTGGCCGCCGCGTCGGTCGGCGAGGAACCATAAGTTGATCTTGATGGTGCGCGCCATGGTGTTCAGCAACACCAGCTCGGCTTTGTAACCGTCGCCGCGTTCGTCGGGCACGAGGGTCCATCCTGCGGAGTCGGTGAACGTCGACCAGGCGAGAGGCTCGTGTTCGGGTACATGGGTGGCCAGCCCGTGGGCTGTGGCCTCAAACAGCTTATTGTCGACGACCAGGCCGGGAACGATCGTGGTGGTCTGCATGTCCCCACGATGCTCCTGGCCGTCGTGCGTGGTTGGGTGTTCCCGTGTTTCCACATCATTTGGGAACACGGAAACGGCTGCGACCAGGGCTGTTGGTCGTCGTGGCTTGCGACGCGGGACCACAGGAGAGGCGCCGGCAGTGCAGCAAGCTGACGACTGCGGATGGCGATCTGTTTATTTAATCCTGCCCCAGATACTCCAGCACTGCCACTGCGGCCTCGTGGTCCATAGAGTAGAGCCGCCGGCTTGCGATGTATTCGATGGGGCCTATGCGTCGATTCAGCACTCTTTTGGCGGAGCTGTTGATGCTGAGGGTCAGACCTCCAATTCCCTTCTTGTCTTGCGGATCGCTGCCGAGAGCCGTGATGATCGCGTCTTTGCTGACGGTATGGCCTTCGGCTGCTGACAGCAGCTTCACCATGAGCAATTGCTCGGGGGTCATTTCACTGATCCATCTGGCTACGGCTTGAGGCGTCCATGCTCCGAAGCCGTACGCGTTTTGGAGTTGAACAAGGACGTCGGCATATGCGTCTTTTGCCGGGTCGAACTCGATGGTTTTCCTCATGGCGGCATCCTAGCGGGGTTTGCGCGTTCAGGCACTCTCGGGTCTGACTGCGGTTGTCTGACTTTGTCAATCAGCCTTGCTATTCTGACCTCTATGATATCTTCGCTTCTTCTGGTTCCGAACTGAAAGGGAAACGCTATGGGCGATCAGCAGGCGGGCGGCGCTTCCGTGTGTCCTCGTTGTCACGGGGCACCGAAGGCTTTTGCAGGTGACAAGGGTGGGACCTCTCGCGCAACAGAGGGTTGTGACATTAATGTCTGCGGAGCCTGCTGTAGGGATGAGGCTGTCCGTCAAGCGGTGAATCTCCCTACGATTCGTATCGAAAATTGGCCGGTCCGTGGGCCCCTGATGATGTGGGACGATACCCCTAGGGGTTTTGCCTGAGTTCTCTTTTACTCAACCGCGAAGGCCCTGACCAATGCGATCAGGGCCTTCGTGGGCCCGGCCGAAGCCGGGAATCGCGACGCCACGATCGTCTGCGGCCCGCACCCCGATGCACCTTGTACAGGGGAAATCCAGGGTCCGGCTCGTTTCGAGGGACTGGGCGGGCAGTGGGCGTACGGTCCGTCAGCAGATCCGCTCGGAGGTGGTCGTAACCCGGACCAGGTAGCCGTCGCGCAGAGCCGTGGCCATGTCGGTCTCAGCGTACTTCTCGGGGGTGAACGCGCTGGGCGTCAAAGCCAGTTGCGCCTTTTCGAGTGCGTGGAGGACGTTCCGTGCGACGGGGCCGGGATCCTTGCCCTGCAACGGATCGGCGGTGATCTTGATCAGAGTGCTCCCCTCGTCCTGGTCCCAGCCGTCCGTCACCCAGGTATCCAGGCACGCTACGACGGTGCGTACGCGCTCCGTGAGGGATGCGGGAGGAATGCTGGTGTCGCTCATGGTTGGTTCCCTTCGGTTTGCGACGGTCTGCGGGTTCCGGTGCTGCATTACTGACCACGGGTCACCACAGGTGCTGATGGTGCTTTCACTCGGCGGCGGGAGGCGTTGACTGCAGGTCGCTGCGGGACCCTTGCCGCAGTTCGACTGCCTTGATCCGGCCCGCGGGGTATCCGCTGATGCGTTTGATGCCCCGCTCGGCGAGGACGGCGTGGGCACATGATCTGCTGATACCCCAGTCTCCACGTCCGCGGCGGCTGTGCCGCCGGGTCTGTGCACTCGGCTTCTGCGTCAACCTCGTCCACCTCCGCCCCGCCCCCCACGAGAAGCTCTTCGTGATGCTCGCCCGGGCGTGCGAATCCATGAGCGGTGGTCGTGGGTGCAGGTGGACGCGGCAGTCGCGCGTGAGCCGAGGCGCGCGCGGGCCGACGGTGCAGGTGCGGCGGATCGGATCCGCGTGACAGGACGAAAAGGCGGACCTGTTGATCCTGCCGGGTGAGATCGTGCGGTACGACGGCGGGCAGATGAGTATCGCTCCACGCCCAGTCACCGC
>NZ_JBHVHQ010000150.1:0-13105 GCF_042800135.1 Streptomyces sp. NPDC057654
GTCCGGGGTACGCCCCGGACAGCGCGGCCGCTCCTTCATCGGCGACGCGAGGGCGTCCTACGAGCGGTGACCGCCCGATGTGGCACGCAGGAAGGCCGGGTAGCCGCCGACCACCGGCACGCGGGCGGCGCTGCCGGCGAGGTCGACCGTCACCTTCGGGGTGGTGTCGGCGGGCTCGATGAGCCCCTTGTCGGTGCCGGCCACGATCAGGGCCAGCCGGTGGCCCGCCGGGACGACATGGTCGCTCGCGGCGAGGTCGAGGCTGATGCGGTAGGACTTCCCGGGCGTCAGCCGCTCCCCGTGCCAGAGGTCGGCGTAGTGGCCGAGATCCGCCCAGCCCCGGCTGAAGACCGTGTGGCCCGTCTGCTTGGTGTCGGCGACGGTCCGCTTGTAGCAGGAGCTGTCCCCGGCCGTGCTGCTGCCCCAGCAGGTGCGGTCGGCGAGCGTGGTGATCCCCTCGCCCGCGCCCGCGTAGTTCCGGATGGTGTCGGGGCCGAGGTCGACGAGGACCGCCGAGAGATGGGCCGACGTGGTGGACGGGGTGACCTTCAAATCCACTGTGGACGAGCCGGACACGCGCAGGTCGCGGGTGAGCGCCGGGGTGATGAACCCCGTCTTCGACGGAGTCGACCGGTCGATGTCCGCCGCCCAGGCGTCCTCGTCCAGCTTCGGGTCGTCCGTGAACGAGGCGGTGGAACCGGCCGGCGCGGGCTTGACGCCGAGCGTGCCGACGCCCGCGGCCGGGCCGTTCACCGGGCGGAGCGTGGTGGCGGACGTGCCCTGCGGCGGCCACTGCCGGTCGGTGCTCCACTGGTCGGGGTGGCGCTCGATATCGGCCATCGGCTCGTGCTCGACGCCGTTGCGGTAGCCCAGGAGGTAGTGGTCGAACCAGCGGTGCAGCGTGTCGGTCCACTCCGCGCGGCGGAAGTCGAACGGGTCCACGTGACCGGTCTGCGA
This sequence comes from Streptomyces sp. NPDC057654, assembly GCF_042800135.1. NCBI lineage: Bacteria > Bacillati > Actinomycetota > Actinomycetes > Kitasatosporales > Streptomycetaceae > Streptomyces > Streptomyces sp. NPDC057654. Next base: position 958 of record NZ_JBHVHQ010000150.1, read on the forward strand.
CAGCCAAATTTTTCGCTCGACGCCGTTCTCCGCGAGCGCGTCCCACCACTGGCCGAAGTGCTTGGTGCGCACGTTCAGGTCCTGCATGCCGTGCACGACGAAGACGCTCGCGCGCACCTTGTCGGCGTCCGGCACGTAGTCGCGCTCTTCCCACAGCTTCGTGAAGTTCCCGTTGCGGGGCGCGCCTTCGACGAGCTTGCGCTGCACGGCCTGGCAGCGGGCGCGCGCCTCGGGGCTCTCGATGCTGTTGGAGAGCCCGTCGGGGCCGCCGTCGTAGAGGGCCGCGCCCTTGGCGAAGTAGTAGTCGTACCAGGAGCTGATGCCGCCGATCGGCACGATCGTCTTGAGGCCCTTCACTCCGGTCGCGGCGACGCCGTTGGCGACGGTGCCGTCGTAACTCTTGCCGATCATGCCGACGGCGCCGCTGGTCCAGTCCGCGTCGACCGTCGCCGTGCCCGTACGGTCGCGGTAGCCGCGGGCCCGCCCGTTCAGCCAGTCGACGACGGCCTTGGCGGACTGGACGTCGGAGCGGCCGCCGATGTCCACGCAGCCGTCGGAGCGGTTGGTTCCGGCGAGGTCGACCAGGACGGTCGCGTAGCCGCGCGGCACGAAGTAGTTGTCGTAGTAGAGCGGGAAGAGGACCGGTTTGCCCTGGGCGTCGTAGGTTTTCTTCTGGCTCTCGTTGCCGCGTCCGCAGCAGGAGTAGTAGGGGCTGGCATCCATGATCACAGGAACTTTGTCGCCGTTCTGGGCCGCTTCTCGGGGCCGGACGATGTCGACGGCGACCCGGTCGCTCTTGCCGTTCGAGTCGCCGTCGATCCCGGTATCCACCCATACGGACTCGCGTATCGCGTGCGCGTAGGAGTAGACGGGTCTGCTCTCCCCGCCTGAACCGGTCTGCGCCGCGTTCGCGGCTCCCGGTGCGAGGAGTACGGCCAGTACGGCGGCCACGGCCGCCAGGACGAGGGATTTCCACGGGATGCGGGGTTGCCGCGCGCGTAGGGACACGGCGGGACCGTAGCGCGAGTGAACTCCTGTGCAGAAGGGGGCGAACGGTTGGCCCACGGGGCTGGAAAGGCTGTTGATGTCAGCGGGATGTCGGTCATATGACATGACGCGCCATGGACAACGTCCGGCCCCGGTGAGTACATAGGCTTCGAAAGATCGTTCTCCCCAACGAGTTGGAGGACTCGTGCGTCACAGACTCATCGTCCCGAGCGCTGCCGCCGTCGCAGGTCTGCTGCTGGCGATCCCGGCCTCGGCCGCCGGCGCGTCGCCGGGCGCGCCGGGCATCGGAGACCCCTATTACCCGGATTCCGGCAACGGCGGCTACCACGTCTCCCACTACGACCTGCGGCTGAAGTACCAGCCGAAGACGGACGAGCTCCAGGGCACGGCGACGCTGATCGCCACCACCACGCAGGCGCTCTCCCGCTTCAACCTCGACTTCGCGCTCGATGTGAGCGAGGTCCTGGTGAACGGGAAGAAGGCCAAGTTCGCCCGCTCCGGCGCCCATGAGCTGGAGATCACGCCAAGCGCTGCGCTCGACTCCGGCAAGGAAATCAGCGTGGTCGTCCGCTACCGCGGCGTCCCCTCCAAGGTCAAGGTCAACGGCAGCACGTCGTGGCAGCGGACCCCTGACGGCGGGATCGCCGCCCAGGAGCCCGAGTCGGCGTGGTGGTGGTTCCCCAGCAACGACCACCCGCGCGACAAGGCCACGTACGACGTGTCCGTGTCCGTGCCGGACGGCACGCAGGCGATCAGCAACGGCACGCTCCAGTCGAAGAGCTCCAAGTTCGGCTGGACCCGCTACAACTGGCGCTCCAGCAAGCCGCAGGCCTCCTACCTGGCCACGCTCGCCGTCGGCAAGTTCGACGTCACCACCGACACCACGGCCAGTGGGCTGCCCGTCATCAACGCCTACAGCAAGGACCTCGGGGCGAACGGCGGCGCCGCGAAGGCCAGCGTCGAGCGGAGCGCCGAGGTCGTCGACTGGCTGAGCTCGGTCTTCGGCCCGTACCCCTTCGACGCGGTCGGCGGGTACGTGCCGAACGTGCCCTCGCACTTCGCCCTGGAGACCCAGACCCGGCCGTTCTACAGCCCCGCGCAGTTCGCCAAGGGCGCCAATGTGTCGGTGGTCGTGCACGAGCTGGCCCACCAGTGGTACGGGGACAGCGTCTCCGTGAAGAACTGGCGGGACATCTGGGTCAACGAGGGGTTCGCCAGCTACGCGCAGTGGCTGTGGTCGGAGAAGGAGGGCGAGGGCACCGCGCAGGAGCTCGCCGACTACACGTATGCGCAGTACCCGGCGGATGACCCGTTCTGGAAGGTGAAGCCGGGCGATCCGGGCGCGGACAAGCAGTTCGACGCCGCGGTCTACGACCGGGGGGCCATTGCGCTTCAGGCGCTGCGCAACAAGGTCGGCGACAAGGCGTTCTTCGCCATTCTCAAGGGCTGGCCGGCGGCGCACCAGTACGGCAACGCCTCGGTGCAGGACTTCGTGAAGTTCGCGGAGAAGGTCTCCGGGAAGCCGCTCGCTTCGCTCTTCGACACGTGGCTGTTCAGCACGGAGCGTCCGGCTCCGCCGACTGCCGCGAAGGCGGGCCTCACGGCGCGGACGGCACACGGGAAGCCCGCGGAGCCCAAGTCCTGGAAGAAGATCCAGGCGGCGCGGAGCGTGCACTCGGCGCGCTGACGGTGGTGTGGGCCGGGGTGTACGGGTACGGGCGTGTTGTGGGTGCGGGGCCGGGTCCTACGGGGTGGGGTCCTCCACCGCATATTTACGGGCCGCAAACCCGGAACCGCCGAGTCACCCAGCACTCCGGCCCACAAATACACGTCAGCGTTCCGGACCCCACCCCTACGGCCCCGGCCCCTCCCCTCTCGTCGCCGTCGAACGGCCGGTGGACCACCAGCCCCGGCAGGGCCAGGCAGGACCGGGCAGGGTTCGGCTCGGCGCGGTTCGGCTCGGCACAACCCGTTCAGCTGGGCACCTGCCGCTCACCGCTCGCCCCGGTGGACGGCCGGCGGGGCGGGCGAGGCCCTGGACCGTGGCCGGAGCTCCGGGCCACCCCACCGCCCAGTCAGATGGCGACAGGTGGCGACCGGAAGAGGAACCGGGCCGCAGAGGCGTACGGGCGGGAGGGGGCGGGGCGGTGGGGGCCCGGAGGAGGCGTAAAGCGTGATTTGCGGGCCCAAGATGAGGGCACCTGAGGCAACATCCAGCACGGGCCCGTAAATCGTGCAGCCCCGGAGGGCCCCCACCGCCCCGCCCCCGACCCGGCACCGCACCCGGCGCGCCCGCCCCCAACCCGGCGGAGAGGCCGCCTCAAACCGTCAGCCCTCGCCGTCGGCCAGACGCTTGCGTTCGGCCGCCGCCTGGGCCACACGGCCCCTCGTGGCGAACCAGCCGGCGACCAGACCGGCGGCGAGGATCGGAATGATCATCACCGTGCGCCGCCCGACGCCGCCGTCGTACCACATGAGCACGATCACGCCCAGCAGGAAGGCGATGGTCACGATGTCGGTCACCGGCGTGCCGGGAAGGCGGAACTTGGGGCGCTCCAACAGACCCCGCCGGGACTGCCGCACGAACGCCAGGTGGCAGAGCATGATCATGCACCAGGCGCTGACGACGCCGAGCGCGGCGATGTTGATGACGATCTCGAACGCGTCTTTCGGCAGCCAGTAGTTGAGGCCGACGCCGAGCACGCCGACGCACGACGTGAGCAGGATGCCGCCGTACGGCACCTGATGACGGTTCATCAGACCGGTGAACTTCGGAGCCGATCCGGACATCGCCATGGAGCGCAGGATGCGCCCGGTGGAGTACAGACCGGAGTTGAGGCTGGACATGGCCGCGGTCAGCACGACGAGGTTCATCACGTCACCGGCCGCGGGGACGCCGACGTTCGACAGGACGGTCACGAACGGGCTCTCGTTCGCGGAGTAGCCCTTCCACGGCATCAGGAGGGCGAGCAGGACGACCGAGCCGACGTAGAAGACGCCGACGCGCCACATGATGGAGCGCACGGCCTTGGGAACGATCCGCTTCGGATCATTGGTCTCGCCGGCGGTCACGCCGACCATCTCGACGGCGGAGTAGGCGAAGACGACGCCTTGCAGCACGACGACGACCGGGAGCAGACCGGCCGGGAAGATGCCGCCGTTGTCGCTGATGACGCTGAGTCCCGGGGTGTGCCCGCCGACCTTGTGGCTGGTGGCCAGCAGGAAGATGCCGATGCACATGAAGGCGACGAGCGCCGCGACCTTGATGATCGAGAACCAGAACTCCAACTCGCCGAAGATCTTCACCGAGATGAGGTTGACGGAGAGCACGACGGCGAGCGCGATGAGCGCCATGACCCACTGCGGGATGCTGGTGAACATGGACCAGTAGTGGGTGTAGAGCGCGATGGCGGTGACGTCGGCGATACCGGTCGTCGACCAGTTGAGGAAGTACATCCAGCCGGCGACGTACGCGCCCTTCTCGCCGAGGAATTCACGCGCGTAGCTGACGAACGAGCCGGAGGACGGGCGGTGTACGACCATCTCGCCGAGGGCGCGCACGACGAAGAAGGCGAACAGGCCGCAGACGGCGTACGCGATGGCCAGCGCGGGCCCGGCGGAGGCGAGCCGGCCGCCGGCGCCGAGGAAGAGCCCGGTGCCTATCGCGCCGCCGATCGCGATCATGTTCACATGGCGGTGCTTGAGCCCTTTGCTGTATCCGGCGTCCCCGGCATCGACCGGCGGCGCGCCTCCCCCGTCCGGAGGTGGTGGCGTCTCGTCCTGGACGGTTTCGGTGCGCACAGTGGTGTCTCGCCTTCGGTCAGGTGATGTCGTGCTGTCACCCGTGCCCCGCGCGTCTCACGGGGCGGGTCAGCGGCACACCCTCCCCCCACGGCCGCGCACCTGTCTGTGTGCTGGATCACACTGCGGCGGCTCGCTCGTTGGGTTGCGGGCATATGTCGAGAATCGGATGCGCGGAACCTCAAGGAGGGCTCAAGCGCGGGGAACGCCGCGGTGCATGCCCGGACCCGCCGCGGCCTGCGCGCTCTCGGGTGCACTGTCTTTCACAACTCCGGTGAGACAGCAATACTGTTCAACATGCACGAGTCCGCGACCGACCTCACCGTCGATGAGCTGGCCGCCCGCGCGGGCGTCACGGTCCGCACCATCCGTTTCTACAGCACGCGCGGACTCCTGCCCCCGCCCGAGATCGGCCCCCGCCGCATCGGCCGCTACGGTCCGGACCACCTCTCCCGGCTCGCGCTCATCGAGGAGTTGCAGCACCAGGGCATGACGCTGGCCGCCATCGAGCGCTATCTGCGGCAGCTGCCGCCGGACCTCAGCGCCCATGACCTCGCCATCCACCGCGCACTGGTCGCCGCCTGGGTGCCCGACCAGGCGGAGGAGGCGACGCTGCGCCAGTTGGAGCGGCGGGTGGGGCGCGAGCTGACCGGGCAGGACCTGGACCGCCTCGCGGCGATGACCGTGCTGGTGCGGACCGAGGACCCGGACGTGTTCCAGGTCGATCCGGGGCTGCTGCACCTCGGGGTGCGGCTGCTGGACGTACCGATCGCCCTGGAGACGATCCTGGCGGCCCGTACGGTCCTGCTCCAGCACACGCGCTCGGCGGCGCGCGAGTTGACGCGGCTCTTCCATGACGAGGTGTGGGGCCCGTACCGGGAGCGGGAGCCGGACGCCGAGCAGGTGGCGGCGATGAAGTCGCTGTCGGCGCATATGCAGCCGCTGGTGGTGCAGGCGCTCGTGACGGCCTTCCAGAGGTCGCTGAAAGAGGAACTCGGCGCGACGTACGCGGAGGAGTAAGCGGAGTAAGCGGAGGGTCAATACGGAAACGGGAAATCCCCATTTCCGGTCGGTGACTTCGCGGCCCTACGTGCGGAAATGACGTCGAGGTTGCATGCATGGAAGACCCTTTGCCGAGTCTTTGAAGAAGGCACCGCTTCGGTTATTCGCGGACGTGCGATGTAGATTCCTTCACGTGTTGCGCACTATTCTGCAGACAGCACGCGGCTCTTGCCGTGTCCGCATGCCACCGGGAAGGAACTTCCGTCGATACGCCGTGCGCGCGGCATTCACGTCACAAGCCGCAGCGCGCCCCGGCCCGGACCGGCTTCCGTTCTCGCCCGCCCCGGCGGGTCTCCGAGCTCTCCTGACACGCGGCGTCGACTCCGGCGCCGGCGAATCGAGCACGGCCGGCGGCGCCGCGGGAGCGCTCCCGCAATAAGTGGGCGCGGACCTGTGACGCAACAGCCGGTACACCCGTCCTCTTCAGTGCCGGCTGATGACGGCCCGCTCTCCCCTCGCTCCACCTCTGTCGCCACAGCAGCGCGGAGGAACGGCCCGCCCGCGTTCCTCCCTTCACCCTGGACCACCGATGCCCCCGATAACCGACACCGCCCCGAGCAGGCCCATTGCGCCGGCGGTCGTGAAGACGCGACTGGATTCGCTCACGGGTCTGCGCTGGTACGCCGCGCTGCTCATCTTCTGCTACCACTTCGCCCACGAGTCGGACTACACCACCTCGGCGCACCGGGCCGAGCTGCTGAAGAAGATCACTCTGGCGGGCCCCTCCGCGGTCTCGCTGTTCTTCATCCTGTCCGGGTTCGTACTGGTCTGGTCGGCCCGCATCGGCGACAAACCGGGCAGCTTCTGGAGGCGGCGGTTCGCCCGCATCTACCCCAGCCACGCCGTGACGTTCCTTGTGGCCGCGCTGCTGCTGGTGTGGGAGGGGAAGCCGCTGATCTCGTCCATAGCCCTGGGAAACCTGACCCTGATCCAGTCGTGGATACCGAACCGCGGTGACTGGTGGTTCGGCTTCAACGGCGTTTCCTGGTCGCTGAGCTGCGAGTTCTTCTTCTACTTCAGCTTTCCGTTCCTGGTCCCGCTGCTCCGCCGCCTCTCCGTCCGCGGCCTGTGGACCACGCTGATCGTCTGCAACGTCGCCGTCATCCTGATCCCGTTCCTGACGAACTTCGTGGAAGGCGCGACGGGCTGGAACTCGAAGTACTTCATCTACATGCTGCCGCCCGTACGCCTGATCGAGTTCGCGATCGGCATCGTCCTCGCCTTCCTCGTAAAGGGCGGCCACTGGCGCGGCCCCGGAACGATCGTCAGCCTCGTACTCTCCGGCATAGCCGTCTTCGTGGTGGCGCTCGACGTTCCCTACATATTCCACTGGAACGCGTGCACCGTGATTCCTTACACCTTCCTTATAGCCGCATTGGCCCGCAACGACGTCAGAGGCAAACCATCCCTCCTCCGCCACCGCGTCCTGGTGTACCTGGGGGAGATTTCCTTCGCCTTCTACCTCACTCATGAAATGGTCATATTCGGCCTCAACTACTTCTTCGCCCCCCGCCCCCTGTCACCATTGGCCCAGGGCTCCCTGGCCTTCGCGATCTCCTTGGCAGGCGCCGTCGTCCTCCACGCCTACGTGGAGAAACCCTGCGTAAAACTCCTCCTCCCCCGCCGCCGCCACCCACAGCCCGCCTGAACCACGCCCTTGCGTAGGCCGCTGGTCGAAGAGCGGCCTACGCCGAGGCACCGTCCGGTTCGTTCGTTCACTCGTCCGTGAACCGCTCCCCCGCCTCCGCCTTCGCGAGCAGCAGGGCCGGTGGGGCGAAGCGGTCGCCGTAGGTTTGCTGGAGTTGGCGGGTGCGGGTGATGAAGCCGGGGAGGCCGCCCGGGTAGCCGTTGATGTACTGGAGTACACCGCCGGTCCAGCCGGGGAAGCCGATGCCGAGGATGGAGCCGATGTTGGCGTCGGCGACCGAGGTGAGGACGTTCTCCTCCAGGCAGCGGACGGAGTCGAGCGCTTCGGAGAACAGCATCCGCTCCTTCATGTCCTCGAAGGGGATCGGGGCCGCGCCGGGGCGGGAGAAGTGTTCGCGCAGGCCCGGCCAGAGGCCCGTGCGCCTGCCGTCGGCGTAGTCGTAGAAGCCCGCGCCGCCGCTGCGGCCGGGCCTGCCGAACTCCTCGACCATGCGGTCGACGACGGCGTCGGCGGGGTGCTCGGTCCAGGTCCCGCCCGCCTCCTCCACCGCGCGCCGGGTCGCGTCGCGGATCTTGCGCGGCAGGGTGAGGGTCAGCTCGTCCATCAGGGAGAGGACCTTGGCGGGGTAGCCGGCCTGGGCCGCGGCCTGTTCCACCGAGGCGGGGTCGGCGCCCTCGCCGATCATCGCGACGCCCTCGTTGATGAACTGGCCGATGACACGTGAGGTGAAGAAGCCCCGGGAGTCGTGGACGACCACCGGGGTCTTGCGGATCTGCCGCACCAGGTCGAAGGCGCGCGCCAGTGCCTCGTCCCCGGTCCGGCCGCCCTTGATGATCTCGACGAGCGGCATCTTGTCGACGGGCGAGAAGAAGTGCAGGCCGACGAAGTCGCGCTGCCGCTCGACGCCCTCGGCGAGGCCGGTGATGGGCAGCGTGGAGGTGTTGGAGCACAGCAGCGCGTCGGGCTCGACGATGTGCTGGATCTCCTGGAAGACCTTGTGCTTGAGGGCGGCGTCCTCGAAGACGGCCTCGATGACGGCGTCGCACCCGGCGAGATCCTGCGGATCGGCGGTCGGCGTGATGCGAGCGAGGTGCGCGTCGCGCTTCGCCTCCGTCGTACGGCCGCGGGCGAGCGCCTTGGCGAGCAGCTTCTCGGAGTACGCCTTGCCCTTGGCCGCGGCCTCGGGGGTGACGTCCTTCAGTACGACCTCGATGCCCGCGCGGGCGCAGGAGTAGGCGATGCCCGCACCCATCATCCCGGCGCCCAGCACGGCGACCTTGCGGACCGTACGCGGCGCGGGGCCGGCCGGGCGGCTGCGGCCGGAGTTGACGGCCTGGAGGTCGAAGAAGAACGCCTGGATCATGTTCTTGGCGGTCTGGCCGGTGACCAGGTCCACGAAGTAGCGGGCCTCGATGGTCTGCGCGGTCTCGAAGTCGACCTGGGAGCCCTCGACGGCGGCGGCCAGGATGTTGCGCGGCGCGGGGTACGGCGCGCCGCCGGTCTGCTTGCGCAGATTGGCGGGGAACGCCGGAAGGTTCGCGGCGAGGCGCGGGTTCGACGGCGTGCCGCCGGGGATCTTGTACCCCTTGACGTCCCAGGGCTGGCGCGACTCGGGGTGGGCGGCGATGAAGGCGCGCGCCTTGGCGAGCAGTTCCTCCGGGGTGGCCGCCACCTCGTGGATCAGCCCGGCCTCCAGCGCGCGCCGGGGCGCGTACTGCGTCCCCTGGAGCAACACCTTGAGCAGCGCGTCAGCGATGCCCAGAAGCCGTACGGTGCGCGCGACGCCGCCACTGGCGGGCAGCAGCCCGAGGGTGACCTCCGGCAGCCCGATCTTGGAGCCCGGCGCGTCGAGCGCCACCCGGTGATGGCAGGCGAGCGCGATCTCGTAACCGCCGCCGAGGGCCGCCCCGTTGATGGCCGCGACGACCGGGACGCCGAGCGTCTCGATGCGCCGCAGGTCGTGCTTGACGCGCATGCTCCCGTCGAACGTCCGCTGCGCCTCGTCAGGTGTGACGGCGATCAGCTCGCGCAGGTCGCCGCCCGCGAAGAAGGTCTTCTTGGCCGAGGTGAAGACGATGCCGCGCACGGTCTCCCGCTCGGCCTCCAGCCGGTCGGCGACGGCGTGCAGGGACTCCTGGAACGCCGCGTTCATGGTGTTGGCGGACTGCGCGGGATCGTCCAGGGTCAGGGTGACGACGCCGTCGCCGTCCTGGTCCCAGCGGATGGTGCTGCTCTGGCTCATGTCACGGTCTCCGTAAGAGGTTCGGGTGCGGGCGGGCGCTTACAGGCGCTCGATGACGGTGGCGACGCCCATGCCGCCGCCGACGCAGAGCGTGATGAGGCCGTACCGCTTGTCCTGCCGCTCCAGCTCGTCGACGAGCGTGCCGAGGATCATCGCGCCGGTCGCGCCGAGCGGGTGGCCCATGGCGATCGCGCCCCCGTTGACGTTGATCTTGTCGAGCGGCAGCCCCATCTCGCGCGCGAAACGCAGCACCACGGCCGCGAAGGCCTCGTTGATCTCGACGAGGTCGATGTCGTCGATGGTCAGACCGGCCTTGGCCAGCGCCTTACGGGTGGCGGGCGCGGGCCCGGTGAGCATGATGGTGGGCTCGGTGCCGGAGACGGCCGCGGAGACGATACGGGCGCGGGGCGCCAGCCCGTACCGCTCGCCGACCTCCTGGCTGCCGATCGCGACAAGGGCCGCGCCGTCCACGATGCCGGAGGAGTTGCCCGCGTGGTGGACGTGGTCGATCCGCTCGACCCAGTGGTACTTCTGCAACGCGACGGCGTCGAAGCCGCCCGCGTCCCCGATCGCCGCGAACGACGGCTTGAGCCCCGCCAGCGACTCGGCCGTGGTGCCGGGCCTGATGTGCTCGTCCCGGTCGAGGACGAGGAGGCCGTTGCGGTCCCGTACGGGCACGACCGAGCGGTCGAACCTGCCGTCCTTCCAGGCTGCCGCGGCACGCTCCTGGGACAGCGCCGCGAAGGAGTCGACGTCGTGCCGGGAGAACCCCTCGATGGTGGCGATGAGGTCGGCGCTGATCCCCTGCGGCACGAAGTCCGTGGCGAACCCGGTCATGGGGTCCGCGAACCAGGCGCCGCCGTCGGAGGCCATCGGCACGCGCGACATCGACTCGACGCCGCCCGCCAGCACCAGATCCTCCCAGCCGGAACGGACCTTGGCGGCGGCCATGTTGACGGCTTCCAGGCCGGAGGCGCAGAAGCGGTTCTCCTGTACGCCCGCGACGGTGTCGGGCAGCCCGGCGGCGATGGCGGAGATCCGCGCGATGTCGGAGCCCTGGTCGCCGACCGGGCTGACGACGCCCAGCACGATGTCGTCGATGGCGGCCGGATCGAGGCCGGGGAAGCGGCGGCGCAGCTCATGGATGAGGCCGACGACCAGATCGACGGGCTTGGTGCCGTGCAGCGCGCCATTGGCCTTGCCGCGGCCGCGCGGGGTGCGGATCGCGTCGTATACGTACGCTTCGGTGCTCAAGGTCTCGGGCCTTTCGGGAGGGATGAGGGTCAGGGAGGCTCGGGGATCGGGAACCGGCCGGTGCTCTCCTTCATGATCACGGTGGTGCCACCGCGGATCGTCCGGATCCGGCCGTCGCACCACGCGCGGGCGGCCCGTACGGCCAGGCCCCCGCCGATCAAGACCGATCAAGACCGGTCGAGATCCGGCAGTCCCCAGTCGCGGGCCACGTCGGCCGTGTCCGCGCCGGGCTGGGCGGGCGGCCTGCGCACGCTGCCCGGCGTGGCCGAGAAGCGCGGCGCGGGCGCGGGCTGGGTGATGCCGCCGTGGTCGACGAAGGTGCCGCGGGCCGCGAGATGCGGATGGTCGGGGGCCTCGCGCAGCGAGAGCACCGGGGCGACGCACGCGTCCGAACCGGCGAAGACGGCGGCCCACTCCGCGCGCGTACGGGCTCGGAACCGTTCGGCGACGGTGGTGCGCAGCTCGGCCCAGCGGGCGAGGTCGTCGCGGGCGGGCGCCTGGTCGGCGAGGCCGAGGAGCTCCATGAACTCGGCGTAGAAGCGCTTCTCCAGCGCGCCGACCGCCATGTATCCGCCGTCGGCGGTCTCGTACGTGCCGTAGAACGGCGCCCCGCCGTCCAGCAGGTTGGCGCCGCGGCGGTCCTGCCAGCCGCCGGCCGCCAGCATGCCGTGGATCATCGCGGTGAGGTGGGCGGTGCCGTCGACGATGGCGGCGTCCACGACCTGGCCCTCGCCGGTGGTGCGGGCGTGCTGGAGCGCCGCGAGCACGCCGATGACGAGGTAGAGGGAGCCGCCCGCGTAGTCCCCGACGAGGTTGGCGGGGACGGCCGGGGGCCCGTCCGCGGGGCCGATCATGCCGAGGGCGCCGGTGATGGCGATATAGCCGATGTCGTGGCCGGCGGTTTCGGAGAGGGGGCCCTGCTGGCCCCAGCCGGTCATCCGGCCGTAGACGAGCCGGGGGTTGCGGGCGAGGCAGTCCTCGGGGCCGACGCCGAGCCGTTCGGCGACTCCGGGCCGGTAGCCCTCGATGAACACGTCGGCGCGCTGGGCGAGTTGGAGCGCGGCCTGGGTGCCGTCCGCCGTCTTGAGGTCGAGGACGACGGAGCGCTTGTTGCGGTTGGTGATGTCGTAGGC
>NZ_JBHVHQ010000151.1:0-6985 GCF_042800135.1 Streptomyces sp. NPDC057654
CTGTCCTTCCGCTGCGCGGACGCGGGGGTCGCGGCAGAGGCGGTCGAGCGGGCGGGCGGCGCGGTGCGCGTCGCGCCGTTCGAGGCCGAAGGGGGCGGCAGGGCCGCCGGGTTCAGCGACCCCGGCCACGCGCGGTTCGCGGTCCGGGAGTCCGGCCGGGCCGGGGCGCTCGGCACGGTCGACGTCCCCGGCGCGCTGTGGTGGACGCAGCTGTACACGACGGACGTGGAGACGGCGAAGCGTTTCTACGGCGCGGTCCTGGCCTGGGAGACGGAGGACGTCGTGCTCGAACGCGGCGCGGACTACACCGTTCTCTCGCCGCGCGGCGGCGGGATGGCGGCCGCGCACGGCGGCATCATGCAACTGCCCCCGGAGGCGGCGAGCGCCGGGATATCGCCGGGATGGCACCCGTACTTCGCGGTCGAGGACTGCGACGCCGCCGTCGCCGAGGCCGTCGCGCACGGGGCGACGCTCGCCCTGCCCGCCGAGTCCTCGAAGGGCATAGGCCGGCAGGCGACACTCCGCGATCCGTTCCGGGCCCTGTTCTCGGTGAACAGCGCCAAGGTCTGAGCCCACCCCGACGCTCCCGCCTGTTCCGGCGGTTCTCCCTGAGGAGCTATGTGTCAACGCACGGCGACGACTTCGAGATCGATATTCACATGACGGCCCGTCATGCCTTTGGCCTTGGTCATGCCGAAGGCGTAGCGGTCGACGACGGCGGTCGCGCCGACGGTCAGCCGTGCGCCGTCGACGGCCATGGCGCCGAGCGTCAGCACCACCGGCCGGGTGACGCCGAGCACGGTCAGCTCCCCGTGCACGGTGGCGCCTCCCGCGCCGCGCCGGGCGCCGCGGCCGCTGAAGCGGATCTCGGGGTGCGCCGCCGCGTCGAGGTAGTCGGCGGACCGTACGTGGTGGTCGCGCTTCGCGATGCCGCTCTCGAAGCTGGCCGCGCGGATCACCGCGTCCACCTCGGAGTTCCGGTCCGCGTCGGTCTCGGCGATCGCGATCTCGCCGTGGTCGATGGCGAACGTGCCCCGCACCGGGAACAGCCCGAACATGGCGCGCGTGGTGAAGCGGACCGCCGACGCCTCCGGGTCGATGCGGTAGACGCCCGGCGATGGTTCGTCTCGTCGGTCTGCACCCTCGGTCGTCATCGAAAGCGTCGCCTCCGCCCGTTTCCGGTCCCCTGTGGTCGCTCCAGCGTCCCGCAGCGCCCGCGCGCCCGCAATCGCCGATCGCGCCGGTTCGCCGGACCGTCGGCGTACGGGCCGTACGGGCCGTACGTGCTGCCTGCGCCGTACGTGCTGTACGGGCAGTACGGACTGCCGTACGGGCCGGGGTCACATGGGGTACTCGGTCTGCGCCGCCCGGACGGTGACCCAGCGGGTCTCCGTGAACGCCTCGATGTTGGCCTCGCCGCCGAAGCGGGCCCCGGTGCCGGAGGCCGCCACGCCGCCGAAGGGCACGGTCGCCTCGTCGTTGACGGTCTGGTCGTTGATGTGGACGAGGCCGGTCGGTATGCGGTCGGCGAGTTCCAGGCCCCGCATGACGTCCCGGGTGAGGATGCCCAGCGACAGCCCGTACTCGCTGTCCGCGGCCAGGGCGGCGGCCTCGTCGAGGGTGGCGAAGGGCCGTACGGGGGCGACGGGGCCGAAGACCTCCTCGCGGTATGCCGGGGAGTCGCCCGCCGGGTCGTCGAGCACGGTCGGGCGGTAGTACAGCTCCTCGTACGTACCGCCCGCGGCCAGGCGGGCGCCGGAATCCACGCTCGCCGTCACCAGCGCGTGGATCTTGTCGCGCTGCCCGGCGTCGATGACCGGGCCGAGGGCGACCTTCCCGGAGGCCGGGTCCCCCACCGGCAGCCGCGCGGCCTTCGCCGCCAGCCGTTCGGTGTACTCGGCCGCCACCGACTCGTGCACCAGGTGACGGCCGGTGGTCATGCAGACCTGTCCCTGGTGGAAGAAGGAGCCCCAGGCCGCGGTGGACACGGCGCGTTCCAGGTCGGCGTCGGGCAGCACGATGAGCGCCGAGTTGCCGCCCAGCTCCAGGTGCGCGCGCTTGAGGTGGCGGGCCGCCGACTCACCGACCGCACGGCCGGCCGCCGTGGAACCGGTGAAGGAGATGATCCGCACCCTCGGGTCGGCGACCAGCGCGGCGCCCGCCTCCGCGCCGCCGGGCACGAGGGAGAGCACCCCCGGCTCCAGCCCGGCCTCCTCGAAGACCCGCATGAGGGCCACGCCGCCGCTGACGGCGGTGCGCGGGTCGGGCTTGAGCACCACCGCGTTGCCGAGCGCGAGGGCCGGGGCGACCGACCGGATGGCCAGGACCAGCGGCACGTTGAACGGCGCGATGACGCCGACGACGCCTGCGGGCACGCGGCACGCGAGGCTCAGCCGGGGCTGCGCGGACGGCAGGACCTGGCCGGTGGCGCGGGAGGCCAGCGCGGCGGCCTCGTAGCACTCCTGCGCCGCCGTCGCCGTCTCGAACTCGGCCTTGCCGCGGACGCTGCCGGCCTCCCGGACGATCCAGTCCTCGATCTCCCCGGCGTGCCGGGTGAACAGGTCGCCGGCGCGGCGCAGCACCTCGGCGCGCCGGGTGTAGGGGGCGCGGGCCCAGGCACGTTGCGCGTCGGCGGCGCGGGTCGCGGCGCGGGCGATGTCCGTGGCGTCGGCCGCGCCGATCCGCTCCAGCACGGCGCCGGTGGCGGGTTCGGTGACGGGCGTGTCGCCGCCGTGGGCCTTGGTCCAGCCGTCGATGTTGACCTGGGCCGACCAGAGCGCGGGATCGAGCAGGGACATGCGGATCACTCCTTCGTGGGCGGTACGGGGCAGGGGTCGGGGTCGAGGTCGGGGTCGGAAGGTTCGGGGCCGGGAGGTGCGGGGCCCGAAGGCTCAGGGTCGGAAGGTCGCGTCGGCTTCCACGGCGACCTCCAGGACGAGCGGTTCGGTCCGGTCGGCCAGTGCGGGCAGCAGCGCGTCGAACTCTCTGAGCAGGGCGTCGTGGCCGGTGACGGTGCGGGCGGGACAGCCGAGGGCCGTGGCCATGCCGCTGACGCTGATGCCGTCGAAGGCGGGCCAGGGGCCCTTGCCGCCGTGGTGTTCGGCGAGCCGGTCCATGACCGCGTAGCGGCCGTTGGCGAGGACGACGAAGACGACGCCCACGCCGTAGTGCGCGGCGGTCCACAGCGCCTGCACCTGGTAGAGCGACGAGCCGTCGCCGACCACCGCGACGACCGGCCGCCGGGGCGCGCCCATCCGGATGCCGATGGCGGCGGGCAGCGCGAAGCCGAGGCCGCCCATCGCCGCGCTGAGGAAGCCGAGGGGCCGCCGGGCCGGTATGAGGTCGTGCAGGTCCGGGCGGCTGGAGGGGGTCTCTTCCACGAGCACGGCGTCGGCGGGCAGCCGTTCGGCGAGGGCCGCCAGGACGTGGGCGGCGCGCAGCGGTTCGTCCGTGCGCGGCGGCTGCGGCGGCGGCTCGCGGCGCGGTGGCGCGGGCGTCCCGGCGCGCTCGGGAACGCGGGCCGCCAAGGCGGCGCAGAAGGACGGGAGCGGGGCGATCACGGCGAGGTCGGCGGGGGCGCGCCGCGCTTCCTCGGGGTCGTCGGTGACGAGGGCGAAGCGGGTGCCGCCGGGCGCCAAGGGCCCGTCGTGGTAAGGGGATTGGCGCAGGACGGGCGCGCCGACGGCCAGCACCAAGTCGTACGGCGCGAGGGTGTCGCGCAGCCGCGGGCGGTCGGCGGGGAGGTGACCGGCGAACAGCCGGTGGTCCTGGGGGAATCCGGCCCGCGCGCCGAAGGACTCCTGCCACACCGGGCAGGCGAGCCGTTCGGCGAGCGCGGTGAGCGCCGCCCAGCAGTCGGCGCCGTCCGCGCCGGCCCCGACGACGAGGGCGGGGGCGGCGGCTCCGGCGAGCAGCCGGGCGACTTCCCGTACGGCCGCGGGGTCGGCGGCGGTGCCGTGGCGCAGCCGGGCGGGCGCGGGCAGGGGAAGTTCCTCGGCGGGCGCGCTCCAGTCGTCCATGGGGACGATGACCAGGGCGGGGCCGCGGCCGGTGCGGGCGGCGTGCGCGGCGCGGCCGATGGCGCCGGGCACGTCCTGGGCGCGCGGCGGCGTCTCGACGCTCACGGGGTAGTCGCCGCCCAGCCCGTCGAGCCGTCCGGCGAGGAAGGGTTCCTGGGCGAGGTGGCGGCGGTCCTGCTGGCCGACGACCACGACCATGGGGGCCCGGTTGGCGCGGGCCGTCGCCAGCGCGCCGACGGCGTTGCCGAGCCCGGCGGTGGTGTGCAGCAGGACGAAGGCGGGTTCGTCGCGGGCGAGGGCCCAGCCGGTGGCCGCGCCGACCACGGAGCCCTCGTGCAGGGCGAGCACGAAGCGGAGGTCCTGGGGGAGGTCGGCGAGGAACGGCACCTCGGTGGAGCCGGGGTTGGCGAAGACGGTGGTCAGGTGGTGCCGGCGCATCACGTCGAAGGCGGCGGCGCGTACGGTGCGCAAGGGGCGGTCCTTCCGGAGGCGGTGCGGGGGGAGCCTCGGGGTTCAGGGCACGGTGGCGGCGGCGGGCGCCGCGGTGGTACGGGCCGGGGTGCGGGCCCGTACGGCGGCGAGCAGGGCGAAGCCGGCGGCGACGATCGCGGCGTCCAGCCACAGGGCCGCGGTCCAGCCGCCGGTGCGGTCGCGGAGCGCGCCGCCGACGGCGGGGGCGAGGACGGCGCCCATCTCGCCGATGAGGTTCTGCATGCCGAAGGCGGAGCCGCGCATGCGCGGTTCGGCGATCTCGGCCGTCCAGGCGTGGCCGACGGGCTGGAGGGCGTTGAAGAACAGGCTCGCGGTGAACAGCAGCAGGCCCATGATCCACAGGGTGGGGCGGGCGGCGGCGGTCAGGTACCAGGCGAAGGCGACGGTGAGCAGGGCCTGCACGCCGGTGCAGGAGAGCATCACGGACTTGCGGCTCCAGCCGCGCCGCCGGGTGCGGTCCGAGAGCCAGCCGCCGGCCGGGAAGCCGAGGAGGCCCGCGCCCGCGTTGAAACCGGCGGTGAGGGCGGCGCTCATGAACGAGGAGTGGGCGGCGCCGGCGACGATGGACACCGACCAGAAGCTGAAGAACCACAGGTTCCACAGGATCGCGATGTTGGCGAGGTAGATCAGGTTCAGGTCGCGGTCCTTGAGCACCGGGCCGAGTTCGGCGCCCTTGCGGACGAGGGCGAAGAGCACCAGGGCGATGGCGAGGGCGACTTCGAGCAGGGCGATCCACAGGCCGGATACGCCCGCGCGGTCGCCCAGCAGATAGACGGCCATGATCAGGGCGAGGGAGACGGCGGAGTACGCGGCGAGTCGCAGCGTCGCGCGGATCACGGCCCGTGCCCGCAGGTGGGCGCGGAAGCGCACCGCGAGGAGGAGGGCCGCGGCGAGCGTCGCGACGCCGAGGATCCAGAACGCCATGCGCCACGCCTCGGCGCGGGGCAGCACGTGTTGTCCGATGCCGATGAAGTGGGGGGTGAAGACGGTGGCGACGGTGATGCCGAGCGCGAGTCCGGTGATGACGACGCCCATGCCGAGGCTGCGGTGGCGTTCGGGGGTGACGGCGGTGATCAGGGTGCGGTCGTTGGAGTAGAACGCGCCCTCGCCGAGGCCGGTGACGACGCGCAGCACGATGAACGCGACGAGGCCGCCCGCGAGTCCGGTGGCGATGGTCGCCGCGCCGGCCCATACGAGGCTGACGACGATGAGCGTGCGGTGGCCGTGGCGGTCGCCGAGGTAGCCGCCGGGAAACTGGGTGAGCATGTAACCGGCGAAGAACAGGCCGCCGATGAGGCCGCCGAGGGCGTGCGGGTGGCGCGCGTCCGCGAGGAAGCCGACGCCGTTGTCGATCATCCAGGTGACGACGGGCCCGGTCACGGCGCGGTCGGCGGCGCTCACCGTCCAGCCCAGGAGCAGCAGGAGCCAGAGGGTGTGCCAGGGCTGGAGGAGCCGGCGGCGGCCGGCCGGTGCGGGGCTCGGGGTGTCCTCGGGGGCGTCCTGCATGGGGGTCTCCCGGTGGGCGAGGCGGTCGCGAGGGGCGGTCCGTCGCGGCACGACCGGTCGGCGTCGGCGCCGGCCCGCCCGGCGAAGCATTCCACCGTGTTCCGCGGAGCGGAATCCTGTGATGTGGGCGGGTCGGCGGGTGACGCCGGGCCCGACTGTAGAGCCGGACGCTCGCCCTGCGGAACGACCGCGGATATTCTTTCTGCTATGCCGAACACGTCGGGCGACGCCTACGGCGCCAGTTCCGTGGCCAACGCCCTGCGCACGCTCGTCTACCTGCGCGGGCAGGGTTCCGTACGCGTCACCGACGTCAGCGACCACCTCGGCGTCGCCCGTTCCACCGCGCACCGGCTGCTCTCCACGCTCCGCGCGCACGGCTTCGTCGAGCAGGAGCCGGGCGGCCGCCGCTACCGCCCCGGCCCCGCCCTGGTCGGCCTGTCCCGGGCGGGCTGCGACGAACGCGATCTCGTCCGGACCGCCCGCCCGCAGTTGGAGTGGCTGCGCGACGCGACGTCGGAGACCACGAACCTGCTGGTGCTGGCCGGGCCGGACTCCTTCTTCCTGGACGGCGTGGAGAGTTCGCAGCAACTGCGCGTCGCACCGCGTACCGGCGACCACGTCCCCGCCTACGCGACGGCCGGCGGCAAGGCGCTGCTGAGCGAGCTGTCGCCGGAGGCGCTGCGCATGCGCTACCCCGCCGGGCTGGCGGCGCTCACCCCCACCACCCTCCCCGACCTGGACGCGCTCGCCGCCGACCTCGCGGCCTGCCGCCGCCGGGGTTACGCGCTCAACCTCGACGAGAGCGTCACGGACGTACAGGGCATCGGCGTGTGCGTCCGCGACAAACTGGGCAGCTGCGTCGCCGCGGTCACGATCGCCGCCCCGTCCACCCGGCTGGGCCGCGCCCGCGCCGCCCAACTCGCCCCGCTGGTGCGGCAGGCGGCGGAGAGGATCACCGCGGGTCTCTG
>NZ_JBHVHQ010000151.1:6995-13082 GCF_042800135.1 Streptomyces sp. NPDC057654
GACCGGCCGTCCGCTGACCGGCCTCAGCCGACCGGCCACCCTCCGCGAGCGGCTCCGTCATCGCGGGAGGCGCCTGTCCCGAACAGGCAAACGGGGATGTCCGCCAGAGGAAAGACACGCCCGCGCCGCCGGGGGTTCACTGCCGAACCCGGGACCGATTCCGAACCGGCTCCGACCCCGGTATCGGCACCGGCCCCGGCCCCGACCCCCGAACGACGAAGCGGATGAAGCGGAGACCACCATGCCCGAGGCGCCCGGCGACGAGTTCTGGAAGGACCTCAAGCCGATCCGGAACTCCTTCAAACCCGACGCACTGCCCGAGGTCTACCTCCCCCAGGCGGCCACCGACGACGACCGCTACTACGTGCCGTTCACCGAGACCGTCCGCTCGCGGCCGCTGTGGATCAACGTGAAGGACAACTCCTGGGCCGACATCCTGCGCGCGGACCAGCCAGGGCTGGTCAACCGGCACTACCACCCGCACGAGGTCTTCGCGTACACGATCTCCGGCACCTGGGGCTATCTCGAACGCCCCTGGACCGCGCGCGCCGGGGACTTCGTGTACGAGGCGCCGGGCGAGGGCCACACCCTGGTGTCGTACGACAGCGGCGAGCCGATGAAGGCGCTCTTCATCGTCAAGGGCCCGCTGATCTGGCTGGACGAGAACGGCGACACCGCCGGGTACTTCGACGTCCACGACTACATCGCCATGTGCCGCGCCCACTACGAACGGGTGGGCCTCGGCGCCGACCACGTCGATTCGCTGTTCCGGTGACCCGGATGCCGTCCCCGTCGCCGTCCCCGCCGCCACCCTCGCCGCCGTCACCGCCGCCGGACGGCGCGGCACGGACGTACGAGAACAAGTTGCTGCTGGTGCTCTTCCTGGCCTTCGGCTTCGTGTTCTTCGACCGGCAGGCGCTGTCCTTCCTCGCCCCCTTCATCAGCGACGACTTCCGCCTCTCCAACACCCAACTGGGCACGCTGTCCGGCGTCCTGGCGCTGACCTGGGCGCTGTCGGGACTGCTGTGCGGCCGGCTGTCGGACCGGCTCGGCCGCCGCAAACCCCTCCTGATCACCGCCGTCGTGCTCTTCTCCTGCTTCTCGGCAGCGGGCGGCCTGGTGACGGGGTTCGTCGGCCTGCTGCTCGCGCGGGCGCTCATGGGCATCGCGGAGGGCGCGGTCCTGCCGCTGTCGCAGTCGCTGATGGTGGAGGCGTCCCGGGCGGAGCGCCGCGGCCTCAACATGGGGCTGCTCCAGGGCTCCTCGGCCGGGCTGCTGGGCGGCATCCTCTCGCCGCTGGCCGTGGTGTGGGTCGCGGGACAGTACGGCTGGCGGACGGCGTTCCTCCTGACCATCGTCCCCGGCCTGCTCATCGCGGCCTGGATCTGGCGGTCCGTGCGGGAGAGGCCGCCGGTACCGCACGCACCGGCCGCCCCCGTCGCCGCCGCACCGCCTCCCGTACCGGCCGGCGACCACCTGTCCATACGGGAACTGCTCGCGCACCGGAACATCCTCCTGTGCGTGCTGGCGGCCTGCTCCTACCTGACCTGGTTCATCGTCATCATCACGTTCACGCCCACCTATCTGGAGGACGTCAAGGGCTTCTCGGCGGGCACCATGAGCCGCGTGATGACGTGCTTCGGCGTCGCGTGGGTGCTGTGGGGATTCGTCACCCCGGCCATCTCCGACCGCATCGGCCGCAGGCGCACCATGATCCTCTTCAGCGCGGTCGCCGCCCTCTGCCCGCTCGCCGTGGTGTATCTCGACGGGCCGGTGGTGCTCGGCGCGGTCGTGATCCTCACCTACACCGGTCTGGGCTGCTTCACCCTGATCATGGCCACCATCCCCGCCGAGACGGTTCCCCGCGGCTCGCTGGCCACCGCCCTCGGGCTCGTCATGGGAGCCGGCGAACTGGCCGGCGGATTCCTCGCACCGGTGATCGCGGGCCGCGCCTCGGACGCCTGGGGGCCGCAGACCGCCATGTTCATCTCCGCGGGCGGCGCGGTGGTCGTCGTCCTGCTCTCCTTCGGCCTGCGCGAGACGGCCCCGGAGGTGCTGAGGCGCAGGGCGCTCAGGGAGGCGGCTCGTGCCCAGGGGGCCAGTGCGGGTACGGAGGTTCGTACAGGAGCGGGCGCTGACGCTCGTACGGCCTTGGGCTCGGGGCCGGGGCACGACGCCACGGCGCCCGGCGGGCGGCGGCGGATGCGGGCGGCGGTCTGGTACGGGGCCGGGGACGTCCGGGTCGTCGAGCGGGACGTCCCCGAACCCGGCCCCGGCGAGGTGCTGGTGGCGGTCGCGTACTGCGGTATCTGCGGCAGCGATCTGCACGAGTACGCCGACGGGCCGCACGCCATCCCCGTCGCCGCGCCGCACCCGGCCTCCGGCGCGACGGCCCCGCTCGTGCTCGGTCACGAGTTCTGCGGGACCGTGGCCGCCCTCGGCCCCGGCGTGTCCGGGCTCGCGGTGGGCGACAGCGTGGCCGTCGAACCGCACTACCGGTGCGGCGACTGCGCGCGCTGCCGGGACGGGGAGTACAACATCTGCCGGCACTTCGGTTTCGCCGGTCTGATGGGCGACGGCGGGCTGGCCGAGTTCGCCGCGCTGCCCGCCTACATGGTGCACCGGCTCCCCCCGGACGTACCGCTGGAACAGGCGGCGCTCTTCGAGCCCGCGTCCGTCGCCCTGCACGCGCTGCGGCGCGCCGGGGACTCCCCCTCGGCCCTCGCGGTCGTCGGGCTCGGCCCGATCGGTCTGCTGACCGTGCGGCTCGCGGCCGAGCGCGGCGTGCCGAGGATCATCGCCGCCGATATCGCCCAGGACCGGCTGGAGCTGGCGGAACGGCTGGGCGCGACGGACACGGTGAACGCCGTCGGAACGCATGGCGCTGACGGTGCCGGAGCGGCGATCCGCGAACTGACCGGCGGGGAGGGCGTGGACGTCGCGTTCGAGGCGGTGGGTTCGCAGGACGCGCTCGACACCTGCCTGGCCGCGACCCGGCGCGGCGGCCGGGTCGTCCTGGTCGGGCTGGGCCGGCAGGTGCGGCTCGACGCCTACGCGCTCGTCAACAACGAGCAGTCGATCGTCGCCAGCGTCGGCTACCGCGACACCTACCCCGAGCTCATCCGCCTGGTCGGGCGCGGCGGCGTGGACCTCACGCCCGTGGTGACGTCGACCGTGGCGCTCGACGACGTCGTCGCCGACGGCCTGCGCCCGCTGTCCCGGGGGCCGGGCGGGCAGATCAAGATCCTGGTGCGCCCGAACGCCCGCGCCGACGGGCCCGACGTACCGGAGCCCGCGACATGACCGGCGCGGACGACGACGTGCGCGGACTGGGTGCGTTCGCCCCGGATTCCTTCGCCGGGCGGAGCGTCCTGGTCACCGGCGGCACCTCGGGCATCGGCGCCGCGACGGCCGTGTTCTTCGCGGAACTGGGCGCGGAGGTGCGGGCGCTGGGCCTGCCGCCCGCCGCTCCCCGGGAGCTGCCCCGCCACGCACGCGTTCGCGTCGTGGAAGCGGACGTCACCGACCGGGACGGCCTCGCGCGCCGGATCGCGGAGTGCGGCCGCCTCGACTGCCTGGTCTCCTGCGCGGGCGTCAGCCGGGACCGCGCGGAGTACGGGCGCGGAGCCTGGGACCACGTACTGGCGGTGAACCTGGACGCGACGATGACGGCGTGTCAGGCGGCGCGTCCGCTGCTCGCTCGGGGCGGCGGGAGCATCGTGACCGTCTCGTCGATGTTCGCCCTCTTCGGCAGCCGCGACCGGCCCGCGTACAGCGCGAGCAAGGGCGGCGTCACCCAGCTGACGCGGTCGCTGGCCGCCGAGTACGCCGCCGACGGCATCCGGGTCAACGCCGTCGCGCCGGGCTTCGTCGCCACCCCGCTCGCCCGCGGCGTCCTGGACGATCCCGACGCGGCGCGGGCGGTGCTCTCCCGGCTGCCGCTCGGGCGGCTGGGGAGGCCGCGCGAGGTCGCGTCGGCCATCGCGTTCCTGTGCTCGGCGGCCGCCGCGTACGTGACCGGGGCCGTCCTCACGGTCGACGGCGGCTACTCGGCCGTGTGAGCGGCGAGCGGCCTCTGTGGCGGCCGAGTCGAAGGGGGCCGGCGGCCCGGAGCGCTGGCCGCGGCCCGCGCCGGGCGTTACGCTGCGGCTGCCCCGGACCGGGCGCGGGAGCCGCGGGGCACGTACGCGCCCCATGCGGCGGGCAGGCGCACGGTGAGGAGGCCCCCCGATGCCCGAATACACCACCCCCGCGGCAGCCGCCGCGTCCACCATCTCGACGCGGTCCGTCGACCCGGCGGACCGGGTCGAACTGTGGGAGGACTACAACCGTCGGGCCCTGGTGGGTCTGACGTGCTCCCCGTATTCCGAGCAGGGGCTGCTGGCCCGGCAGACCAACTTCCGGCTCGGCGGGCTGCGGCTGGCCGAGATCACCGGCAACGAGCACGTCATCGAGCGGACCGCGAAGACCTGCCGCGCGCTGCCCAAGGACTCGGTCTTCGCCTCCCTGCTGGTGTCGGGTCAGGGCGTCTTCTTCCACGGCGGCGGCTGCCTCACCCCGGCCGCCGGCGACCTGGTGCTCTACGACACGCGGCGCTCGTATCTCTTCGGGTTCCCGTGCACCATGCGGCAGTTGCTGGTGGACATCCCGCGCGAGGTGTTCACGGAGAGCTGCGCGGCCGGGGGCGTGCCGACGCCGCTGCTGTTCGGCGGGCGGTCGGCGGGCGAGGGCGCGCTGGTCTCGGCGCTGCGGTCCGTGCTGGCCGACTGGACGGCGCACTGCGGTACGGGCGACCCGGACGCCACGGCGGCCACCGTGCTGGACCTGGTCCGTTCGCTGGCCGGGCCCCGGCTGGGCGACGGGCCCCGGCTGGACGACGGCGCGGCGACGGCCGGGCGGGCGTCGCGGCTGGCGGTGGCGGAGGACTACATCGGCCGGCACCTCTCCGATCCGGGGCTGAGCGCCGGGCGGGTGGCCGAGGCGGTCGGGGTGTCCGGCCGGCAGCTGAGCCGGATCTTCGAGCCGTCCGGGGTGAGCCCGTCCCGCCGCATCCTCGAACTGCGGCTTGCCGGGGCCCGCGAGCAGCTGGCGGCCGACGGCTCCCGGCATCTGACGGTCGCCGAGATCGCCCACCGCTGGGGCTTCGCCAGCCAGGCCCACTTCACACGCGTCTTCGGCGACCGCTTCGGCCACACCCCGGGCGCGACCCGCCCCGGTCCGTGACGGGACTGCACGCGGCCTGCCCTGACAGGCCGTCAGGGCGGGCCGGACCCGTACGCGGGCGCCCCGTAAGCGGAGCGGCCTGATATCAGCTGATGGCGAAGTCGTCCGCGTACACGCTGTTCTGCCCGTACCAGCCGTGGGCGTAGACGGTGATCGTCCCGGTGGAGCCGGTGGTGAAGGGGACGGTGAGCTTCGTCCAGGCACTGGCGGCGGACCAGGCGCTGGCGGTGGCGTCACCCTTGACCCCGATGTAGGCGTAGCCGCCCTGGACCCAACCGGTCAAGTTGTAGCGGGTGTTGGGGGTCAGGGTGAGCGTCTGCGCGCATTCGCCGGTCTGGCTCGCGGTGGGCGAGACGCGCAGCGCGTGGGTGCCGGAGTGCACCGGGCTGTCCACGACCGCGCCGCCCGGCTGGCAGGTCCACGGCCCGAGGCCGCCGGTCTCGAAGCCGCCGTTGACCGGGGTGCCCTCGCCGCCGGGCCCGGTGACGGTCAGGGTGTAGGCAGCGGAGTGGCTGACGGCCCCGGCCGTGCCCTTGACCGTGATCGGGTAGCGGCCGGGCACGGCGGTCGCGGCGGCGGCGACGGTGAGCTTTGCCGTGCCGCCCGCGGTCACGCTCGTCGGATCGACGGTGGCCGTGACGCCGGCCGGGGCGCCCTCGGTGGTGAGGTCGACGCGCTTGGCGGTGCCGTTGGTGACGGC
This sequence comes from Streptomyces sp. NPDC057654, assembly GCF_042800135.1. Classification (NCBI taxonomy): domain Bacteria; kingdom Bacillati; phylum Actinomycetota; class Actinomycetes; order Kitasatosporales; family Streptomycetaceae; genus Streptomyces; species Streptomyces sp. NPDC057654. The sequence goes on from NZ_JBHVHQ010000151.1 coordinate 12,919, forward strand.
GGTGGTCACGGTCGCGGTGGCGGAGCCGCCCTGGGGCACGGTCGCGGCGCCGGGCGCCGTGTCGAGGGAGAAGTCGTCGGCGGCGGGCCCGCCGCCGGTGAACGGCGCGAAGGCGTGGGTGAAGAACCAGGTGTCCTGCTCGATGCCCGAGCCGGTGTCGGAGC
>NZ_JBHVHQ010000152.1:0-13070 GCF_042800135.1 Streptomyces sp. NPDC057654
CCCCAGCATCCAGCCCTCGGACCGTCCGGAGGTGGCGGTGGACGCGCGCTCCGCCTCCCCCCGCACCATCTCGATCGCCGGCGGCCGGTAGCCGGCCGGGAGCACCTTGCCCGCCTCGCTGGCGGGCAGCACCCGGGTGGTGTCGCGGAACCCCGGCTCCAGCGCGGGCAGCAACTCATAGGCGACGGACCGCAGATGGTCAGCGAGGACCGGGTCGGTCTGGTCGTACAGGAGAGCCGGGTGCGAGGGGTCGGCGGGAGCGGAGCGGACCACGTCACTGTCGTGCGGCTCGTTCCTCGACCGCACCCACAGGCCGCTCTGCACGACCTCCAGCAGCACGTCGGGCGTGTGCTGGTAGATACCGGGCACGGACGTGGCGGTGGCGCCGGCCGGTACCCGCGCGTTCAACGGCACGGGGGGCGGCGCCGGTTCGCCGTTCGGTCCGTGCGGTGTGTAGCCGAACTCCTCGGCGTACGGGCGCCACCCCAGGGTTCCGTCGGCCTGGAGTGTACGGACCTCGCGGGCCTCGCTCTCCGCACCGGCCGAGGGCAGGCCCGCGTACACGGCGACGCGCTGGCCGAGCAGATCGGCGAGGGCCTGCCCCAGCGGGGCGCCGTCGGGGACGGCCACCGGGCCGTAGGCGACGAACCGCACGAGGTGGCGCGCGCTGCTGGGCAGGGTCTCCCAGAACGCGGCGACCTCCTCCAGCGGCAGCGCGTCCAAGGCTCCCGGGCTGCCGAGCGCGACGCCGAGCAGGTCGGGGTCGCCGGCGAGCAGGTCGACCAGGCGCTGCCGGTTGTCGTCGGTGCAGGCGTCCTCCCAGGAGCCTCGTATCCACACACCGCCGGGCAGCGGTTCGGCGGTCCCGCCGGTGCCGATGTGCCACGGCTGGTCGGGGACGGAGTACTCCCACTGGGGCTTGGGGAACCGGCGCGAATCCGGGGCGAAGGTCTTGTTGGGCCGGTAACGCAGCCAGCCCAGACCGTGGTGGGCGGGCACGAACAGCGCGCCGCCGGCCGCGGGGACCAGCGCCCCGTCGGGAGCCAGGATGACGCGGTCCAGGCGGTTGGCGAGCCACTGGGCGGCGCGTTGGACGTCCTCGCGGGTGCCCCGGCCGGGGACGAGACGGAAACTGTGGCCCTTGCGGTCCAGGGCGCGGGCCACGGTCTCCCACACGTCGTCCTCCGGACGCGCGGGCAGGTCGAGGACGACGAGGGTGTGCTGCGGGTCGGCGGCCAGGCGCGCGGAGAAGGCCAGCGCGCGGTTGTCGACGAAACCGCGCGGATGGACCAGGAGCGCGTTGCCGATGTTCCTGGCCTCCAGTGTCGGGCCGACGGCGCGCAGCGCGGCCTTCGCCAGCCGGGCGGAGAGCCGGTGACTGTGATCGCGGCGGGGCGGGGGGTTCTCCTCGTCGAAGGCGGGTGCCATCCTCACTCCGCTTTCGCCACGTCGACGGCGCGCGAGCGGCTGAGCTGCGGGCCGCCGGCGATCTGGTCGAGCGTCGTCTTCGGCAGCGTCCGGGGCGTGACACCGCCGAACCCGAGGGCCTGTCCGGCCTCGCCGAGCAGCTCATACTTCACGCCCTGGTCGGTGATCAGGTAGGGGTCCGGGGCACGGGTGGCGCCGGGCTCCTTGGGCGGCGCGGCGAGCACCGCGTGCTCCGTGGGGATCACGACCGCCGTCCGAGCGGTCATGACCCGGCCGCCCTCCCGCACCACGGTGGGGTGTGCCGCGTCGTCGGTTCGCTTCAGACACAGCGCCCTCTTGTCGTCGGAGGTGGTGTCCTTGGCTGCGAGCAGGTCGGGGAGGCGGTGCAGCAGGGTGGTATCGGAGGAGGCCGGGACGGCGGCGATGTCCGTGGGGCTCACCCGCACCGGCTCTCGGCCGCCCGGCTGGGCGGCGAGGAGCGCGGCCTCGGTCTGGTTGGCCGGGGCCATCCCGTCGGTGCGGAGCACGTAGTAGTGGCTGGTGCTGCCGACGACGGTACGGAAGAGGGTGCCCACGGGCTGTGCGGTGCCGGCGACCGTGCGACCGCCGTGGCCGGCGCCGGGGATCGTGGCGGGGCCGGCGGCAGGGCCGGTGGGCAGCGCGTCCAGCCACGTCCGGGTGGCCGGGATCGGCCGCTCGGAGTCGAGGCCGAGGGCCAGCAGCGAGGTGTGGCCCTTGACGAGGTACTTGGTGTCGTTCCAGATCACGTAGCGGCTGCCGTGCGCGCCCGACACCAGCACCCGGGTGTCGTCCGGGACGGCGCGGGCGGACTTCGGCGAGAAGTCCACCCGTTCGACGGGCTGCTCACCGGGCAGCAGGCAGTCGGTCCAGGCCCCGGTCACCAGGGAGTCCGGCTTCGCGACGTCGTCGGGGGCTCCGGCGATGCCGATGGTCGGGCCGCGCCGCACGTCTGACAGCGCCTTGCGGGACGCCTCGGTGACCTGGGCGCCGCTGCCGGCGGCCAGGAGCGCGGAGGAGTAATTCAGGGTCGGGTGCAGCTCGCCCTTGGCGTAGAGGTAGCGGGTGCCGGTCTCCTTCTGCACGACCAGAGCACCGTTGTGCTGCCAGGAGGTGTCCTCGGCCGCGGCCGGCACGAGGAGGCCGAAGACGGCGGCGCCGAGCACCAGCAGCACGGCGAGGATGGCGCCGAACATGGCGCCCAGCCCAGCGCTGCGCATGGGCGCCTCGCCGTTGCCGGCGTCACCGGATACCAGCGCGGAGGCCAGTCGGCCGGTGGCGAACTGGTAGGCGTGCAGATGGTCGCGACGGGTTTGCACGGAGTCTCCTCAGCCGGTCGCGGCGCGCACGTGCGCGTAGACGTGGAGGAGTTGCAGCAGCAACGGCGCCAGGGCGAGCGCTGTCAGCATCTCCAGGATGTCCGCCGTACGCCCCCACACCGGCAGCAGCCGCGCGGTGGGCAGCCGCCATGCGCCGGCCAGCACCAGCAGCGCGCCGAACAGCAGTCCGACCAGCAGCGCGCAGCGCCCGGCGGTGGAGGTGAGCGACGCGGTCCAGCCGAGCACCCCGGCGAGCAGGCCGATCACGCCGCACAGCACGGCCGGAATCCGCTGCCAGGTCGTGATCAGGTGTTTGGAGCGCAGCAGCATCGCGGTGGCGAACACCAGCGGGAAGACCCAGCCGATCCACCCGTCGGCGTACGCCATCAGCACGAAAGCGCCGGAGCACAGGACGGCGGTGGCGGCGGTGACCACCGTCAGGAACGCGTCGGCGATAGCCGCCCTGCGCTTGACCTGGTTCTCGGAGACGGGGTCGGTGTCCTCCTGGAGCTCCGCGGCGTTGTGCGGCAGTTGCGGCACCCGCAGCCGGGCCAGCCGCAGCGACGCACGGGGCGCGAGGTGGCCGAAGAAGAACGCGACGACCGCGACCGTACCGGCGCTGCGCGGCGCGTCCCAGTCGAAGAGGAGGCCGGCGCCCGCGGTGATGGCGACGAGCACCGCCGTGGACACGACAGTGCCGGTGACCGCGACCGGAATCCGGGCCACGACCAGCAGCACAACGGCGGCCACCAGGGCGGCGGCCGCGCCGCCGAGCAGGATGTCACGGGGCTCCGGTGAGGTGAGCGCGGCGGCCGAGCCGACGGAGGTCAGACCGGCCAGCGCCGCGTTGACGCACGCGCCGAGGCCGGTCACCAGCGCGATCCCGCGGTCGTCGGACCACTGCCGGTCCAACGCGCAGCCCACGCCGAGCACCAGGGCGGACAGCGCGTACACCACGGGGACCAGCACCCCGTGCCCGAGCACCGGAACGGCCGCGGCCAGCGTGACCAGCACGAGGCAGGCGAGGCCGAGGAAGAGCCGGCGGGTCAGCTCCGGACGCCATCGGTTGGTGTGCGCGCCCACGGCCTGCCCCACGCCGTCGGAGACATCGTCGTACTCCAGTTCAGGCATCGGGTCGTCGGCGGGCCGCAGGTAGATGACATCGCCGTGGACGAGCCCCGCGCTCTCCGGCGTGTCGTCCAGGTGCAGCGGCGCCTCGCCCAGTCGTTGCAGGGTCCAGGTCGGAGCCGGCCCGGCGGGGTCGGCGGGGATGCTCCGCAGAAGCCGTGGCAGCAGTGCGGAGACGGGGGTGGTGACGGGGACGGCCAGGTCTGCGCGGCCGGCCGGCCCGGCGACGGTCAGCCGGCACACCTCGGTGCTGGCCGCTCCCGGGGTGCGGGGGGCGGGTATGGCGGTGGTCATGGTGCTCCTGGAGGCGGGGGTTCACGGCGGCCTGGCGGTCGGGGCGGGCCCGGCGTCAGGGGCCCGCGTAGCCGATCTGCATCAGCCGTACGCCGCGGCGGGTGACGAGCTGTGCGCGGCCGGCGGGCAGGGTCCGCGGCCTGGCCTCACCGATGAACTTGCCTTCCTCCTTGGGATAGGAGTGCAGCAGCGCCGGGCTGCCCAGTTCCCAGATCCGGCGCAGCACCGGGTCCATCATGGCGCGCATCGCTCCGGAGGTGGATCGCGAGATCACCAGGTGCAGGCCGATGTTCACGGAGTGGGCGAGCATCGGGGCGAGCGGGTTGAGCGGCGAACCGCTGCCCGGCGCACCGCCGTAGAGGTCGTAGTCGTCGATGAGCATGAAGAGCCGCGGACCGGTCCACCAGTCGCGCCGGGGCAGTCGTTCCGGGGCGATGTCGGGGCCGGGAACGCGCTTGCCGACCGACACCGCCGCACTGCCCGCGAGTTGGGTGAGGCTCTCGCCGTCCACCGCGAAACCCACCCGGTACTCCTCGGGGACCATGCCGAGCAGGTCGCGTCGGGTGTCGGCGAGCAGGATGCGCGCCTCGTCCGGGTGGTAGCGGCGGGTGATGGCGTCGATCGTCAGGCGCAGGACGTTGGTCTTGCCGGTCTCGGCGTCGCCGAAGACCATCAGGTGCGGGGCGACGCCGAAGTCGTGCCACACCGGGGCGAGGCGCTGCTCGTCCCAGCCCAGGGCGACCCGCAGATCGCCCTCGGGCGCCGGGAGCTTGTCCAGCGGCAGCTTGGCGGGCAGCATCCGCACGCCGGGGGCCTGCCGTCCGGTCCAGAACGTGTCGATCTCGGCGACGGCCGACCTGGTCGCCGCGGTGAGGTCTTCGGACTCGGCGGAACTGTCCAGCCGGGGCAGTGCGGACAGGAAGTGGAACTTGGACTTGGTCAGGCCGCGGCCCGGCTGCTGGGGCACGCTCGCAGCGAGCTTGGAGCCGAGTTCGGACTCCACACTGTCACCGAGGCGGAGTTCGAGTTTGCTGCCGAACAGGTCGCGGGCGCGGGGCCGGATCTCCGACCAGCGCACCGCGGAGACCACCACGTGCAGGCCGAAGGACAGGCCGCGGGCCGCCAGGTCGGTGATGCGCGGTTCGAGGTCCTCGAAGTCCTGTTTCAGGGTTCCCCAGTTGTCGATGACGAGAAAGACGTCACCGTAGGGATCGTCGATCTCGCCGCCGTCCCGGAGCTGCCGGTAGGCCGGCATCGACTCCAGGCCCCGTTCGGTGAAGCGTCGCTCGCGCGCCTCCAGCAGCTGGGTGAGCTCCTCCACGGTGCGTGTCACCCGGTCCCGTTCCATACGGGTCGCGATCGAGCCGACGTGCGGCAGGCCCGCGGTGGACTGGAGACCGCCGCCGCCGAAATCGAGGCAGTAGAACTGCACCTCGCGCGGCGTGTGGGTGAGGGCCAGGGAGAGCATCAGGGTGCGCAGCGTCGTGGACTTGCCGCTCTGCGGCGCACCGGCGATGGCCAGGTGGCCGTCGGCGCCGGAGAGGTCGGCGACCAGCAGTTCGCGCAGCTGCTCGTAGGGCCGGTCGACCATGCCGAGCGGCACGCGCAGCCGGCCCAGCTCCGGGTAGTCGGCTGCGCTCATGCCGCGCTCGGGATCGGGGACGATGCCGGGCAGCAGCTGGTCGAGGCTGGGCGAGGAGTCGAGCGGCGGCAGCCACACCTGGCGCGCGGGCGGGCCGGCGCCCTCCAGCCGGCCGACCAGGACGTCCAGCAGGCTCTCCTCGTCCTCGGCTGCCGGTTCGGCCGGCTCCCGCGCCGCCTCCGCCTCTTCCTGTCCCCGTCCCTGTTCCTGCGGCACCGGGGCGTACTGGTCCATGCCGAAGGCGACGGTCTCCTGCGAACCGCTGGTCAGTTCGGCCGGCCGGAACGCGCTCTGCAGGACGGGGGCCGCGCCGGAGACGTAGGCGGCCTTGAACCGGGCCAGGTTGGTGGTGTCCACCTTCAGATAGCCATTGCCCGGTGCGGACGGCAGCTCGTAGGCGGAGCCGACGCCGATGACGCTGCGGGACTCCATCGAGGAGAAGGTGCGCAGTGCGATCCGGTAGGACAGGTGGCCCTCGACGCGGTGGATGCGGCCCTCGTCCAGGCGCTGGGAGGCCAGCAGCAGGTGCACGCCGAGCGACCGGCCGAGGCGTCCGATGGAGACGAAGAGGTCGACGAACTCCGGCTTGTTGGCGAGTAGTTCGGAGAACTCGTCGACGACGATCACCAGCGAGGGCAGGGGCGTCAGCGGCGCTCCGCCGAGCCGGGCCTTCTCATAGTCGTACAGCGAGGAGTGACCGCTCTCCCGCAGCAGTTCCTGCCGGCGCGTCATCTCGCCCTGGAGCGAGTCCCGCATCCGGTCCACGAGGTGGAGTTCGTCGGCCAGGTTGGTGATGACCGCGGAGGTGTGCGGCAGCCGGTCCATGTTGAGGAAGGTGGCGCCGCCCTTGAAGTCCACCAGCACGAAGTTGAGGACGTCCGAGGAGTGCGTCGCGGCGAGCCCGATGACCAGGGTGCGCACCAGCTCGCTCTTGCCGGAACCGGTCGCGCCGATCAGCAGGCCGTGCGGGCCCATGCCGGACTGGGCGGACTCCTTGATGTCCAGCTCCATGACCTCGTTGTCCTCGGTGATGCCGATCGGCACCCGCAGCCGCGAGCTCTGCGCGGTCCGGGTGCGCCACAGAGCGGCCACGTCGAAGGCGCGGGGGTCGCGGATGCCGAGCAGCGTGGCGAGATCGAAGTCGGTCTCCAGCGGTTGCTCGACGGTCTCGATGCCGCCGCTGGTGGTGCGCATCGGCGCCAGGACGCGGGCGAGCTCCTCGGCGGCCCTCGGGGACAGCGAGTCGGCGCTCGCGGTGACCACGGTGTCCCCCGAGGGGTACTCCACCTCGCCGTCGCGCACGGTCAGCCGCAGCGTGTCGGGGCCGCCGGTCATCGCGCCGGTGACGTCCAGGAGCACGACGTTGCGCACACCGGCCAGCAGCCGGGACGCCTCGGGGATGTACACGCGGTAGGCGAGCACGACGATGAAGGGCTCGGCGGGCCGGGGCGGCGAGCCGGGCTCGTGCTCGCCGCGCTCGGCCGTCTCGGGTCCGAGGAGGTCCATCAGTGCATCGTGGTCGTCCGCGACCAGCCGCAGCGGGCCGGCCTCGTCCTCCAGGAGCGGGTGGGCGTTGTGGGGCAGCCACTTCAGCCAGTCCCACTCGGTGCGGCCCACCGCGTCGGTGAGCAGCGCGATGCGCATCTCGTCCGGCGCGTGCGCCACCGCGAGCTGGCCCACCAGGGCGCGCAGCAGGCCGAGCGCCGCCTCGCCGTCGCCGGCCAGTTCCACGCTGGTGAACCGGCGCAGCGGCACGGTCACCGGCAGGTGGGTGACGTTCTGGTACGCCTTGGTGAAGCGGCGCAGCGAGATCGCCGAGAGCGGTTCGAGGTCCTCCACCGGCTTGGTCTCCGGCGGCAGCAGGAAGAGGCCCGCCCTGCGCGAGCCCAGCCCGACGCGCACCTCGGCGTAGTCCTCGTGCCCGCCCCTGCGCTCCCACAGACGCTCGCCGGAAGCCACCGCCCACAGGTCCTGCGGGCGCGGGTTGTTCCAGTAGGCGGCGGCACGCTGCTCGGCTGCCGCGTCCCGCACCTGGCGGCGCAGCTGGGCCAGGTAGCGCAGGTAGTCGCGGCGCTCGGCGCGCATCTTGCGCTTGCGCTCGGCGCCGCGGCGGCCGAGCTGGGTGATCGCCATGCTCAGCATGGCCGTGCCCATCATCCCGGACATCAGGAACGTCGTGGGCGAACTGGAGCCGAGGGTGAACATCATGGCCATGGCGCCCACGCCCAGCAGCATCGGCAGGTAGACCAGGGCCGAGGTGAAGTCCGCGGTCACCGGCTCGCCGAGGGCGGGGGGCTCGGCGAGCTCGACCTGCTGCTCCGGGGCCTCGGGGCCGGAGACACGAGGTGATCGTTTGACGACCACGGTGCTCATCGGTCAGTCCTTCACGATGGTGGCGGGCCGGGCGGAGCCGCGGCATGGCAGCACGGCTGCCTTCTTCACACTAGGCCGGAGTGGCGCGGTGGCGTGATCCGGCGGGCGGACACTGTCCGTCCGGACAGCGGAACTCTGTCTACGAGTTCAGCGGCGGCCTGGGCCGGGGCGCGACGGGCGCGTCGCACGGCGAGGTATGCCGCTCGGCGGTGCGGGGCCTGTTCCGTCGGCCCGGTGGGGGCTCGGTGAGGGTTCGGCAGGGTGGCGCGGCGTCAGTGGGGCGGCGTCGATGGCGCGCGGCGTCAAGGGCGCGACGTCCGTGACACGGCCTCAGATGAGTCCGGAGCGGATGGCGTAGGAGACGGCGTGCGCGCGGTTGCGCAGCTGAAGCCGCTTCATCACGCCGTACAGCACGTACTTGATAGTGCTCTCCGAGTAGGACAGCTTCGCGGCGATCTGCGACAGCTCCTCCCCCTCGGCGACGAGCCGCAGCACGTCCGTCTCACGGAAGCTGATCCCGGAGGCCGCGAGCCCTCGGGGCACCAGGACCTCACGCTGCGTGATCTGGACCTGCTCCATCAGCGTCCCCTGGAGGGACGCGGGGAAACTGCCGCCGCCCCGCGCGACGGTGAGCAGGGTCCGGGCGAAGTCGTCGGGGGTGAAGGAGTCCCGCCACAGCACCGCGCGCACGCCGTGGTCGACGGCCGAGGAGATGTCGGCGCGCCACTGCCCCCTGGCCACGACGAGGACGAATGCGATGTCGGCGGCGCCGCTGAGCCCGCGCAGGCCCTCCAGCACGGAGGCGTCCGCGACATCGGTGGCCACCACCACGACGTCGCCGTCGCACACATCGCCGACAGGCACCTCTCTCAGTTCGCGATCGTGCTGGAGGTAACTGACCAGACCGGCGCGGACGATGCTTTCCGGCGCGTGTATCGCGACACGCGTGGCGTCGACGAGTGTGTGAACGGGCATGCGCGCACTCCCCTGGGATATGTGCGGAGGATCGAACGGAGCGATCGTGGCACGGGCTGAAGGCGCCCTACCGCTTTCTGTGACCCCGCTGTGCAAGGCGTGGGGAAACATGGCGGCTGTCATATCCGTATGGATTGGGGTGGTTTGTCGCCTGCTCACTGCTCCAGGAGTCCGGTACGCACCCCGGCCACGATCTCCGCGCGGGACCGCACCCCGGCGTGGGCGAAGAGCCGGGTCAGCCGGTTGGCCACCGCGTCCCCGCTGAGGCCCAGGACACTGGATATCTGGCGGTTGGACAGCCCCTCGGCCACGAGCACGGCCAGCAGCCGTTCGTTCTCCGCCATGGCTTCCTTGCGTCCCGGGACCGCATTGCCGCTCTCCCGGATGGCGACGCGGGTGCGGAACCGCCACAGCGACGCGCCGACCTCGCCGAACAGCCGGTACGCCTCGTAGAACAGAGCCGGGGGATCGTCGCTGGACGGCGCGACGGACAGCAGCGTCACGGCGGTCTCGAACGGCTGGCTACGGGACCGGGCGAGGTCCACCGCCTCCCGCAGCAGGCCCCGGACCGTGGCCGCGTCCTGCCCGGGGAGCTGGACCGCGGCGCGCAGGTGGAGCAGGCGCGCGCGGCTCCCGCCGGTCTGCCGCGCCACCCGCTCCAGCCGCCGCAGGCACTCCCGCGCCTGGGCTGCCTGGCCGGTGTCCAGGCACACCTCCGCCAGGGCGGCCCACAGCTCGTCGGTGCCGTAGACATAGCCGCCCGTCTCCGCGGCCTTCAGCCCGCGCCGCAGCGCCTGCTCCGCGCCGAAGAAGTCGCCGAACGTCCGCGCCAGTTCCGCCTCGGCCCGGTCCAGCAGGTAATCGGCGGGCCCGATGACCCGTCCGCGCGTGTCATCGAGAAGATGCTGGGCACTGCGGGTGTGGCCGCGGGCGAGCAGGACGGTCACCATCCGCTCGGGCAGCAGATGGTGCCCGGTAGCGGCACCGGCCTGACTACTCGCCAGCAGCCGCCGGGCCACCGCCAGGGCGTCGTCCCAGCGGCCCTCCGACTGGCGCCAGAGAAACAGGCTGTACGGGGGGAGCGACCGCTCGGTCATCCCCCGGCGCTCCAGCACCGCCCCGGCCTCCAGCAGTTCGCCGGCGCCGAGGAGATAGTCCACCTGGTACACCGTCGCCGCCTGCCGCCCCCATCGGGACAGCCCGTCCACCCCTGGGCCGGCCAGCGACCGGACGAACCGCTCCGGCTCGCCCCGGACCAGTTCGGCCCCGGCACGCAGCAGTGTCGGGATCACCCTGACGGCCCCGCCATCGTCCCACTCCCGCTCGGTCTCCACGAGCAGCGCGAGGCCCTGCGCCCACCGGCCCTGCCCGCACAGCGCCAGGGCCCTCCCGGTCGCCTCCACCACGGGCGGCAGGCCCCGCGCCTGCCACCAGTGGCCCAAGGTCAGCCGGTCCAGCCACATCCGGTCGCCGACGGCGACCGCGGAGCCCGCCATCAGGGCCGCGGCCTCCTGGAGCGCCACCACACCGAAACCGTCGGGATCGCTCAGTATCGACGCGGCGGCAGGGCGGACGGCCTCGTACTCGCCCGCGGTGTAGGCCATCCCCACATACCGCCGGAGCAGGTCGTCCCGCACCATCGGCCCGTCGGCGAAGCGCACGGCGGCCCGCAGCCACCGCAGCATCCCGCGCCGGTCCGCGTCGGGGTGCAGCCGGTCGGCCGTCGCCACCAACTCGTCCACCGCGCGCGGGCAGTCCCGGCAGGAGTTCAGCTCGGTGAGCCGGTCCGCCAGATACACGTCAGGACGGGCCTCGGCCGGCCGTTCCGTCGCCGCGCCCGGCGGCCCGGCCCGCATGTCGTCCGTCGCCTTCCGTACCGCCTCCACCGCGGCGGCCGACAGCCGGGCGCGTTCCAGCGGGCCCAGCCGGCGGCGGACCGCGTGCTCCAGCAGCGGAAGGGAGAACGCCCAGCCGCGTGGCGCGGCGGCTCCTTCGCCGGGGCCGGTCAGCTCCACCACGATCCCCGCACCGACCAGAGCGCGCAGGCCGTCGTCCACGGCCGCCGCGGAGAGCCCGGTCACCTCCGCCGTGCGCGTCGCGGCCATCCGGCCCAGCGGCCACAGGACGCTCAGCGCCTCCGCCACCGTGCGGCCCGGCTCACCCAGCGCGCGCAGCGCCGCGACGAAACGGTCGTCATCCGGCAGTTGAGGCGGCCGCGTCCCCGGGACGAGCAGGACGTGGCCGTCGAGCGCCCGGATCGCGCCAGTCCGTAACCACACCGTGAGCAGCACATCGACGGCTGCCGGCACGCCACTGCTCGCCTCGTGCACCGCCCGGACCAGCTCGGGGTCCGCGAGCGCGTTCAGCCGCCGGCTCACCACCGCGGCGACCTCCGCCCGCTCCAGACACGGCAGGACGGTGCGGTGCGCGCCACGGTGGTGAGCGAGACGCTCCACCGCGCCGCCCCCCGGTGCGCGCCGCTCGGCCCCGCCGTGCCGGACCGCCGACACGACCAGCCGCACGTCGGGCGCCGCCCTCTCCAGGTCGATGCCGCCGAGCAGGTCCAGCGACTCGGCGTCGGCGTACTGGGCGTCGTCGACCACGATGGTCAGGGGGGCGGACCGCGCCAGGGAGGCCGTCAGCGCCTGGGCCACGGCGGCTCGGTCGCCGCATGCGACGGCGGCCAGGGCGTCCGCCGCCCCGCCGCCCGCCCGCCGCGGCGTGGGCGGGATCCGCCGGTGCCGTTCGAGCTCCTTGACCAGCCGCAGCGCCAGCAGCAGCGGGCGCTGTCCGTCCTCGACGCCGCAGATCAGGAACGAGACCCCGCAGCCCTCCGCCCGTGCCGCGGTGGCGAGGGCGTGCGCGAACGTGGACCGGCCGGTGCCCCGTTCCCCCTCGACGACCAGCAGGTTCGGCCCGTCGGAGGCGAAGAGGCGCTGCCGGGCCTCCGCCAGGACCCGCTCGCGTCCAGGCAGGGGCACCGGGTCCCGGTCCGTGCCGGACGCCGGGCCCGCGGGCGACGGCGTCGCGGCGAAGCCGTCCGCGGCTGGTCCGCCGCGCTCGTCCCACGCCTTCGCCGGCAGAGCACTCCCACCGCGCCGCCTGCCGGGCCGACCGCACGGTGGCTCGCCGTTCGGGACGGGTCTGGTGTTCTCGACTGTCACTGCACGAGATTACGTTCCCTCCACGGAGCGCCCCGCACCGGTCACTCGCGGGCCCCTGCCCGTCCATGCATCCATCCTGTGCGCCTTCGCGCCATAGACCGCGGCATCAGCGCGCACCGTCACATATCCCCGGCTTCACGCGGATGAACAGGGACAGTCGTCGACGCGGTGAGGCATGTCGCCCGGGGGACGGGCCCGCACCGCCCGTTCGAGGTGGCCCCCTGGGTCCGGGCGCACGTCGACCGGGGCGGCAAGGGCAAGATCGTTGCACATACGGACAACAGAATGGTCTATTCGTTCAAAATGGGCCTCGGCCCTCGCGCGCTCCCGTGATCCGTTCCGCCGCCGCACCGCGGGCCAGGATCCGGAGACCTTCTTCGACTGCCGCCGGCGGGCGTTCGCGCACTTCAAAGGGGTGCCGCTGACGATCGTCCACGACCGCACCGAGACCGCGGCGGGCCGTCCGTGCCGGCCCGGGGCCCGGCGCGGCCGACGGATCCCGCGTTCCGGCAGAGGAACTACGATCCCCGGGCATGCGCGGCCGGCCGTCGCCGGCCCCCTCCCACCCAGCCACTCCGTCAAGGAGGCACACCCTGGCTACGCAGTCTGCCCGCTCCTCCGGGCGGGAGCCCCACGCCGCGGAGCCCCCGGGGCCCGGTGCCGCCGGCTCCCCACCATCGGCATCCGACCCGAGCGATCCCACCGGGCCCCGGCTGCGCGGACGTCTGG
>NZ_JBHVHQ010000153.1:0-13056 GCF_042800135.1 Streptomyces sp. NPDC057654
CCCCTCCCCCGTACGCGCCCGGCCCGGCGCCCCTGCTCCGTACGGGCTCAGTCCGTCGGCGTGCCGATCCGCAGGCGGTTGCCGTCGGGGTCGCGGAGTTCGATTTCGCGGGCCCAGGGGGCTTCTTCCACGGGGACGCCGAACTCGGCGGCGATGGTGTCGACGTCACGGACGCGGAGGTAGATCAGGGTGTCGGGACGGGCGTCGCCCTGGTGTTCGGAGAGGAAGAGGCGGACCTGGCCTCTGGCGACCTCGACGAACGCGGGGAGGTCCGGTTCGAATCGGTGTTCCCACTGGTGGGTGAAGCCGAGGCGTTCGTACCAGCCGAGGGCGGCGGCGGCATCCGCGACGTGCAGGATGGGGATGACTTCCTCGGCGATGTCCTCTTCATGCTCTGGCATTCCGCCATCCTCCCAGGCCCGCCCCGCCCTCTGAGCGGCTCAGTGCTGAAGCACCTTCGAGAGGAACTCCTTGGCCCGGTCCGTCTTCGGGTTCCCGAAGAACTCCTCCGGCGGGGCGGACTCCACGATGCGCCCGCCGTCCATGAAGACCACCCGGTCGGCGGCCCGCCGGGCGAAGCCCATCTCGTGGGTGACGACCAGCATCGTCATGCCCTCGTCGGCCAGGGAGACCATGACGTCGAGGACCTCGTTGATCATCTCCGGGTCCAGCGCCGACGTGGGCTCGTCGAAGAGCAGCGCCTTGGGCTCCATCGCCAGCGCGCGGGCGATGGCGACGCGCTGCTGCTGGCCGCCGGAGAGCTGCGCGGGGCGGGCGCTCGCCTTGTCCGCCAGGCCGACGCGGTCGAGCAGGGCGCGGGCCCGTTCCTCGGCCTCGGCGCGGGCCGTGCCGCGTACCTTCACCGGGCCGAGCGTGACGTTGTCGAGCACGGTCTTGTGGGCGAAGAGGTTGAAGGACTGGAAGACCATCCCGACGTCCGCGCGCAGCCGGGCGAGGGCCCGGCCCTCCTCCGGCAGCGGGGAGCCGTTCACCGCGATCGTGCCGCCCTCGATCGTCTCCAGGCGGTTGACGCACCGGCAGAGCGTCGTCTTCCCGGAGCCGGAGGGGCCGAGCAGCACGACGACCTCGCCGGCCCGTACGTCCAGGTCGATGTCGTGCAGCACCTGGTTGTCGCCGAAGTACTTCTGTACGCCGCTGACGCGGATGAGCGGCTCGGCCGCGCCCTCGGCCGAACGGTCCGCGGTCCGCTCCGCGCCCTGAGAGGTCGTCATGTCACTGTCCCCCGGGGCCGTCGTACACGTTCCACGGCAGCGGCAGGTACGGCGACTTGCACGGCAGCCCCGCGACGACGTGGTACTCACCGGTCGTCAGGTCCACGATGTTGGAGGCGATGGTGCTCGTGTGCAGCAGCGGGTCGGTCTCCTCGACGGGGTGGTTGCACACCGAGTGCGGCAGCCCGAAGTGGTCGCTGAGGCCCTCCTCGATCACCTTGCGGATGTCCGCCGACTCGCCGCGGTCGCGGGCCTGGCGGAGCGCGGCCTCGATGATCGGCACGCGGTAGAGCGAGTCGACGGAGAAGGGGCGGTACGTGCGCTCCAACTGCGGGGGCACGGGGGCCTGGTAGTGGTTTCCGTGGACCAGCATCCCGTCCTGGGGGTACAGCCACTGGTGGCGGCCCGGCGTGGTCTCCAGGTCGATGGCGATGCCGTCGCGGTGGGTGAGGAGGAGGTTGGTGGGGATCTGCTGGCGGGCGGTGAACGGGACCTGGAGGGCGTCCTTGTAGTTGGCCTGGTCCAGGATGCGCCGCCGGATGAAGGGCTGCGGCACGCCGATCTCGTCGCCGAACCGGCCGCCGAGGCCGTTGGCGTTGAGGGCGATGCCGGCGGAGTTCGCGCCGTGCCGGCCGATCTGTCCGGCCTCGACGACCATCACCACGGTCGGCCGGGGCGGCTGGACGATGCGGAGCGCGACGAGGGTGGGCTCGGCGCCGGTGCGCCAGTCCCAGTTCTGCCCGCACCAGACATGGCCGTCGCCGGCGGCGGGCGGCAGCAGGGCGAACGAAGAGCAGCCGTCGGCGTCGGGCTCCTGGCCGTCCGACTTCGCCGGCTCCTCGCTCGTAGCTCCCATCCTCGCGAACGTGCGGTCGTAGACGATCTCGCCGCGCGCGTTGAGCGCCATGAGGTCGAGGAGCCCGGTGCCCGCGCCCTCCGCCACCCCGCGCAACTCCTCCAGCAGGTCCGGGGCGAAGTCCTCGACGCAGGGCAGCCAGAGCTCGGCGCGGCGGGTGACCTCGTGCCATTCGAGTCCGGGGGTCTTGGCGAACGAGGCGCGGTAGAAGGCGAGCGCCGCCTCGATCTGGGGGCGGGCGGCCTCGCCGTACTGGCGGCCGCGTTCGCGGGGCGTCCCCGAGATCTCGATCAGCGGAATGGGAGGTGTCTGCATTGGGCTTCCCTCAGAAGTGGCGCGCTCGGCGTGTGCACCGGCCTGTACATCGGCGTGTACATCGGCGTGTACATCGGCGTGTACAGCCGTCTGTAGCATCCGCTACGAGTTGTTCCGGCTCTCGTAGCCGCTTACGGCCCGATAGTAGCGAGCACTACAGAGGAGTCAATAGCTGTCATGAAAACTACTGCAACGGGCCCGGACCCCGCACCGGCCGGTTTCCACGCCCGCGTCGCCGAGCGGCTGGCCCAGCTCTCCCCCGCGGAGCGGCAGGTCGCGGAGTATCTGCGCAACCATGTGCAGGACGTCCCGTTCGCCACCGCCGAGCAGCTCGGGCAGGCCGCCGGAACCAGTGACGCCACGGTGGTGCGTACGGCCAAGGCGCTCGGCTATACGGGCCTGCCGGAGCTCAAACGCGAGCTCGGGCAGCGCTTCGTGGACAGCAGCCGGCCCTCCTCGGTGCGCCGCCGCTCCACCTCCGGCGACACCGACGCGACGCTGGACCAGATCTTCGACGAGGCGGTGGACCGGCTCCAGCAGACCCGCCGGCTGCTGGACTCCGAGGTCTTCGGGCAGGCCGTGGACCTGCTGGCGGACGCGCGCGCGGTGACCGCGTTCGGCATCGGCGCCTCCGAACTGGCCGCCCGCCACCTCGCGCTGCGCATGGGGCGCCTCGGCTTCCGCACCCGCGTCGCGGCGGCCACCGGCTTCCAGCTCGCGGACGCGCTGCTGCCGGTGACCGCGGGCGACGTCGTGGTCGTGTACGCCCCCGGCCGGCTGCTCACCGACATCGAGGTGGTGCTGGACCACGCGGCGCAGGCGGACGCGGCGAGCATCCTGGTCACCGACTCGCTCGGGCCGGTCCTCGGCGACCGGGTCGACGTCGCCCTGACCGCCCTCTACTCCGGCGGCGGCATGGCCAGCGAGGAGCTGGCCGCGATGGTCCTCAACGACGCCCTGCTGCTGGCCCTCAAGGAGCGCGGTGCCGCCCGCGCGGCCGACGCGGGCGAGACGCTGAACCGGCTGCGCACCGCGCTGACCGGCCGGGACCCCGCCGCGTACGTACCGCGTCGGCAGCGCCGCAAGCGGGGGGCGGACACCCTCGGCGACTGAGCGGCGACAGGCGGGAACGGCGGGTGGGACGGACGCGCGGCCGCTTCGGACCCTCCGCATACCGAACCAGAACAAACTCTTGACACGGTGCGGGGCCCGACTATGGTGAAGCGCACTACAGAGGTTCATGTGTTCGTAGTTTCTACGACACAGTCTCTGGTTGCCCCCTCCGCCCGGACGCTCCCTTCCAGGGGACAGGTCTACCGTCCGCGGCCGTGAAAGGAACCGGTCATGACTCTCCGGAGACCAGCTGTGCTCGCGGCCGCCATCGCCTGCGCCGCGTCCCTCACCGCCTGCGGCTCCTCGGAGCTGCCCGACAAGCCCGGCGACGGCGCGAAGTCGGGCGACTCCCTGCTCTCGCGCGCCCCCGTCGGCAAGGACCTGCCCAGCACGCCCACCCTGGAGCGCATCCGCAAGAACGGCCATCTGACGGCGGCCACCTCGGACACCGACCCCGGCTTCTCCGAGAAGAACCCGATCAGCGGCAAGTACCAGGGGTTCGAGGCGGACCTGACGGCGATGCTCGCGAAGTATCTGCTGGGCAAGCCCGAGGTCAAGCACGTCTCGATCAACGCGGACACCCGTGAGGCGCTGCTCCAGAACGGCACGGCCGACGCGGTCGTCTCCACGTACAAGATCACGCCGGAGCGGATGCGCAAGGTCGCGTTCGGCGGCCCGTACATGAACCTCGGCCAGGCCGTCCTGGTCCGCAAGGGGATGAAGGGCATCGACAAGGCCGCCGACCTCGACGGCCGCAAAGTGATCACGACGGCAGGCCCGTCCGTGGAGTCCCTGAAGAAGGTCGCGCCGCACGCGACGCCGGTGATCTTCCAGACCATCAGCCAGTGCCTCCAGGCCCTGCGCGACGGCCGCGGCGACGCCTTCATCAACAACCAGGCGGTCATTGTGGCCCGCGCGAAGAAGGACACCGCCCTGGAGGTGCTGCCCTTCACCTTCGGCTCCGCCTCATACGGCATCGGGCTGCCCAAGGACGACCCCAAGTTCCGCGAGATCGTGGACGGCTTCCTGCGCACCGTCGAGAAGCAGGGGCTGTGGAAGCAGTCCTGGCAGGACAACGTCAGCCCGCTGACCAAGCAGCCGGCCCCCGAGCCCCCCACGCCGGGGAACGCGGGCGCCGACCCGTCCACCCCCGCCACGCCCACCGCCTCCAGCGGCTCCTGAGAGGCCGGCCGTGAACGTCGTCGCCGACCACTTCGGGGAGATCCTGGCCGGGTTCGGGCGCACCCTGCTGCTCACCCTCATCAGCTTCGCCGCCGCCCTGATCCTCGGCGGCCTGCTCGGCCTGTGCCGGGTGGCGCCGCTGGGCGTCCTGCGCTCGGCAGCCGCCTTCTACGTGCACACGGTGCGCAACCTGCCGCTGCTGCTGGTCGTGGTGGTGACCGTGTTCGTGCTCCCCCAGCTCGGGCTCACGCTGTCGCTGAACACCTCCGTGACCGTGGGGCTCGCCGCCTACATCGCCAGTTACGTCGGCGAGATCCTGCGCTCCGGCATGGAGACCGTGCCGGCCGGCCAGGTCGAGGCGGCCCGCGCGGTAGGGCTGACCACCTCCCAGTGCCTGCGCCTGATCGTCCTCCCGCAGGCGCTGCGCTCGATGGTGCAGCCGCTGGGCAACATGTTCATCGCCACCGCCCTGGGCACGGCGGTGGGCTCGGTCGCGGGCGTCAACGAGCTGTCCGGGGTCATCCGGCAGCTGAACGTCGAGTACGTCGAGCCGCTCGCCCTGTTCGCGTCGGCGACCGTGCTCTATGTGGCGCTGACCCTCGCGGGCGGGCTGATCACCGGGGGGCTGGAGCGCCGACTGAGGATCCACCGATGAGCGGGGCGGTACGGCGTACGGGCGCTACGGCGCGCGGTACAGGCGGTACGACGCGAGGGACGAGCGGTTCGGACCGGAACACCAGCGGCTCGACGCAGCCCGACACCAACGGGACGGCGCGGAGCACGGAAGAGAGCACAGCAGCCATGACCCAGACCCGGCCGCAGGCCCAGCCGGCAGGCCCCGCCCCCGCCGGTCCCGCCGTCGGCGAAACCGCGCCGAGCGGGCCGGGCGAGGCCGGCGGGCGGGACACGCGAGGGCGGCGCTCCCCCCGTACGGACCGGGCCGGCCGCAGGCCGCTCGGCGGTGCGGCGGGCGTGCTCTTCGAGCCGCCCGGCGCGCGCGGCCGGCGGCAGCGGCGCATCGGCTCGACCGCAGCCGCCGCCCTGATCGCGCTGTTCGCCGGCGTCGTCCTGCTCCAGCTGGGCCGGCACGGCCAGTTGGACTGGGCCCGCTGGCAGCCGCTGACCCAGTCGGCGATCCAGCAGTTCCTGTTCAGCGCGCTGGGCGACACCCTGCTGGCGGGCCTGGTGTCGATCGCCATCGGGCTGCCGCTGGGCGCGGTCATGGGCCTGCTGCGGCTCTCCCGGCGGCGGTTCGTCTCGCTGCCCGCGGGAGCGGTGGTGGAGCTGCTGCGCTCGCTGCCGCTGCTGTTCGTCGTGTACTTCTTCCTGCTCGGGCTGCCCTCGCTGGGCCTGCGCCTGCCGCCGTTCTGGCAGCTCGTCATCCCCATCGTGCTGCACGGCATCGGCAACTTCGCCGAGATCTTCCGGGCCGGCGTGCTCGCGCTGCCGCGCGGCCAGAGCGAGGCCGGGTACGCGATCGGGCTGCGGCACGGGCAGGTCATGCGGCTCATCGTGCTGCCCCAGGCCGTACGGGCGCTGCTGCCGACCATCATCGGCCAGGCGGTGCGTGCCCTGAAGGACACCACCTTGGGCTATGTGGTCAGCTACCCCGAGCTGATGCACCAGGGCAATGTGCTGGGCTCGTACCTGGAGAACGACTTCCTCCAGGTGTACTTCGAGGTCGCGGTCATCTTCATCGTGATGAACTGGCTGCTGTCCAAGCTGGCCGAGTGGGTGGAGAACCGGACCGGCCGCACGCCCCGGCCCTCCCGCGGCGTCAAGGCGGCCCGGCGGACGGCCTCGGCCTAGACCGGCCCGGCCCGTGCCGCGGCGGCCGAATGCCGCCCCCCATATTGGAGTCCGAAAAACCAATTAGCTAAGCTACGACCGTGCGACTGACCAAGAGCACCGACATCGCCCTGCGCATCGCCATGCGCCTGGCGGTGGCGGACGACGCCGAGGCCCCGACCACCCGCGAGGTGGCCGGGGCCGTCGGAGTGCCGTACACGCACGCCGCGAAGGTGGTCAGCCGGCTACAGCACCTCGGGGTCGTCGAGGCCCGCCGAGGGCGTGGCGGCGGACTTACCCTCACGCTCGCCGGCCGTACGGGCTCGGTGGGCCGGCTCGTCCGCGAGCTCGAAGGCGTCGGTGACGTCGTCGGCTGCGAGGACGATCCGCCCTGTCCGCTGCGCGCGGCCTGCCGGCTGCGCTCGGCGCTGCGCCGGGCCCAGGAGGCGTTCTTCGCCGCGCTCGATCCGCTCAGCATCGAGGATCTGGTCGGCGAGCCGACCGGTCCGGTGCTGCTCAGCCTGAGCCCCCGCCCCGGCAGCTGATTCCCGTGCCCCGCCGCGCGGTCGTTCCGCACAACTCAAAATACGAATTCAAGATGCAAGTTTGGAGCCGCTGATGTTGTCACCCACGTCGGCCGAGACCGTCCGCGCCACCCTGCCCGCGGTCGGAGGCGCCATCGGAGAGATCACCCCGCTCTTCTACGACAAGCTCTTCGCCGCCCACCCCGAGCTGCTGCGCGACCTCTTCAACCGCGGGAACCAGGCCAACGGCGCCCAGCGCCAGGCCCTCGCGGGGGCCTTCGCCGCCTTCGCCACCTCCCTCGTCACCCACCCCGACACCCGCCCCGACGCCCTGCTCTCGCGCATCGCGCACAAGCACGCCTCGCTCGGCATCACCGCCGACCAGTACCCGATCGTGCGCCGCCACCTCTTCGAGGCCATCGCCGAAGTGCTCGGCGACGCGGTCACCGAGGAGGTCGTAGCGGCCTGGGACGAGGTGTACTGGCTGATGGCGAACGCCCTGATCAGCATCGAGTCCCGGCTGTACGCGGAGGCCGGCGCGCCGGACGGCGACACCTGGCGGCGCTACCGGGTCGCCGCCCGCGTCCGGGAGACCGACGAGGTCGCAACCTATGTCGTACGCCCCGCCGACGGTGGCCCGACGCCCGCCGCCAGGCCCGGCCAGTACGTCTCCGTACAGGTGCGGCTCCCCGACGGCGCGCGGCAGATCCGTCAGTACAGCCTCTCCGGGGAGCCCGAGGGCGGGCTCCAGTTCTCGGTCAAGCGCGCCATCGGATCGCCGGACGGCGAGGTCTCGAACTATCTCCACGACCATGTCGGGCCCGGCGAGACGCTGCTGATCAGCGCACCCTTCGGCGATGTCGTCCTGGCCGACGGCGACTCGCCCGTACTGCTCGCCTCCGCGGGCATCGGCTGCACCCCGATGATCGGCATGCTCACCCGCCTCGCCGCCACGGGCTCCACGCGCCGCGTGCTCGTCGCGCACGCGGACCACAGCGAGCACACGCACGCCTTCCGCGACGAACTGAGCCGTCTGACGTCCGCGCTGCCCGCCGCCACCGCGGACGTCTGGTACGAGGACCCCAAGGGCGACTGGCCCGCGGACCGTACGGGCCTGGCCGACCTCGCCGCGCTGGACATCCCCGCGGGCACCGTCGCCTACCTCTGCGGCCCGCTGCCCTTCCTGCGCGCGGCCCGCGCCCAGTTGCTGTCCGCCGGGGTGCGCCCCGCCGACGTCCATTACGAGGTCTTCGGTCCGGACCTGTGGCTCGGCGGGGAGGAGTGAGGGGCGGCCCGCCGGCCGGGCGCGTCACGCACCACTGAGCGTTACCACTCCGTAACTCAGGAATGGGTTACCTCCAGTAAGCACCTCTGGTTACTCTCCAGTCACTTCGACACCCCCACTGTCATGCGAAGTCTGGAGCGGCTCATGGCGTCCCCTCGCGTCCCCCACCCTCGGCACTCCCTGCGCGCGGCAGCCGCCGGCGCCGTGTCCACCGCCGTTCTCGTAGCGGGCGGCCTCGGCACGGCTCCGGGAGCGGCGGCGGCTCCGGCGACGCCCGTCACGACAACCGCCCAGTCCGCCCCGTCCGCCCAGTCGGCGGGCGCGCGGCTGAAGTTCCACGACATCCCCGGCTCCGGCGGCATCACGCTCAAGGGCAACGTCTTCACGCCGGGCGGCGCCTTGGCCGACGCCTCCCGGCGCTACCCCCTGATCGTGCTGCCCACCAGCTGGGGCATGCCGCAGATCGAATACATCGCCCAGGCCCAGAAGCTCGCCGACGCGGGCTATGTCGTGGTCAGTTACACCTCGCGCGGCTTCTGGCTCTCCGGCGGGAAGATCGAGACGGCCGGGCCGCCGGACATCGCCGACTCCTCCAAGGTCATCGACTGGGCGCTGGCCCACACCCCCGCCGACGCCGACCGGATCGGCATGGCGGGCGTCTCGTACGGGGCGGGCATCAGCCTGCTGTCCGCCGGGTTCGACAAGCGGGTCAAGGCCGTCGTCGCGATGAGCGGCTGGGCCGACCTGATCGACTCCATCTACAGCGGGCGCACCCAGCACCAGCAGGCCGCGGCCCTGCTCGGCGGGGCGGGCGCGCTCACCGGCCGCCCGAGCGCCGAACTCACCCGTACGCTCAAGAACTTCCTCGGCTCCCGCCTCGACAAGGAGCAGGAAATGATCGACTGGGGGAAGAAGCGCTCCCCCGCCACGTACGTCGACAAGATCAACGCCAATGGCGCGGCCATCATGCTGGGCAACGCGTGGGGTGACACGATCTTCCCGCCCAATCAGTACGCCAGGTTCTACGAGCGGCTGACCGGGCCCAAGCGCCTCGAACTGCGGCCCGGCGACCACGCCACGGCCGAGGGCCTGGGCCTGCTGGGGCTGCCCAACGACACCTGGGCCAACGCCCACCGCTGGTTCGACCACTACCTCAAGGGCGCGGACAACGGCGTCGACCGCGAGCAGCCCGTACAGCTCAAGTCCCGTTCCACGGAAGGGTACGAGGGGTATCCGAGCTGGGCGGCCGTCGGGAAGAAGCGGATCGATCTGCCGCTGACCGGCGGCCGCACCATCGCCACGAATGTCGACTCGGGCGCCGACGGCGGCATCGTCCTGCTGTCCAACGCCCTCGACCAGTTCCTCAAGACGCCGCCGGTGGTCTCGGTGCCGCTGCTGCCGCGCCCGGTCGCCGCCGTCTGGCAGTCCGAGCGGTACGCGGCCGAGCGGCGGGTGCGCGGCACGGCGACCCTGCACACCACGCTGACCAGCAACAAGGAGAGCGGCACCGCCATCGCCTACCTCTACGACGTGGGGCCGCTCGGCATCGGCAAGCTGGTCACGAACGCCCCGTACACCTTCCACGGCAGGACGCCGGGCAAGCCCTTCGGCGTCGATCTGGAGCTGTTCTCCACGGCGTACGACGTACCGGCCGGGCACCGTCTCGCGCTCGTCGTCGACACCGTCGATCCGCTGTACATCTCCCACAACCCGCTCGGCGCGAAGCTCACCTTCTCCTCGCCGAAGGACGACCCGTCGAGGCTGTCCGTACCGGTCCGCGACTGAGCGCCGCGGGCGCCCGTCACTTCGCGGTGAAGGCGAGGATCTCCCGCGCCACCGCCTCGGAGTTCTCCTCCGCGAGCCAGTGCCCGGCCTTGGGGATCTCGACCGCGCGGGTGATGTCGCGCAGCGTCGGCTCCAGGGTCGGCCGGGTGGCGGCCATCGAGCCCTTCGCCGTCAGGAGGAGCGTGGGAACGTCCGTGGGGGCGGCCGCGGCGTTGTCGCGCTCGTCCTGGTCCAGGCTCCGGTAGAGCTCGAATCCGCCGTGCAGTACGGCCGGGCGGCTGTACGTACGGGTGTACTCCTCGATTTCCGCCCTGCTGAACGGCGAGGTGGTCCGCTTGCCGCCGAACGACGATCCGCCGTAGGCGACTTGCGTGGAGAAAGCGGTGATGTACTCGCGCACATCGCGGCGGCTGTCGACGAGTTTCTCGGGAATCCCCGGCTGGCTGTTGAAGGCCATATGCCAGGAGAAGGTCCGGTACTGCGCGGCGGGGAGCTTCCGCCCCGGAACCGGATAGTCCATGTGCACATAGGACTTCACCTGCCGGGGGAACTGGGCGACGTACTGGAATCCGACTCCGCCGCCGAGGTCGTGGGCGACGAGATCGAACCGGTCGAGTCCTATCCGGTCGTTCAGCAGGCCGTGGACGTAGTTCGCCAGGGTCTTCTTGTCGAAGCTCTTCGGACTTCCCTCGCTGTCGCCGAGTCCGGGCAGATCGAGGGCGTATACGGTGTGGTGCTCGGCGAGTTTCGGCATCACTTTCCGCCACTCGTACCAGGTCTGCGGCCAGCCGTGCAGCAGCACCAGCGCCGGGCCCTTTCCGCCGGTGACATAGTGCATGCGCACCCCGTTCACCGTCGCGAACTTGTGTTGGAAAGCGGCGTTGAATCGCGCGTCGTGTTTCGTCGCCGAGTCGTATGCCGTGGACGTGGCCGTCGCGGCGGCGGCAGCGGGAGGGGGCGCCGCCGCGGCCCCGTCGAGCGTGTTCCATCCGACGGCGCCGCCGACGGCGAGTGTGGCGGTCAGTGCGCCGGCTCCGAGGAGAAGGCGTCGGCGGGCGGGTCCCCGCCGGGTTCGGTTCAGTGTCATGCCGCGATCTTCGGTCGTGCCATTGCGGCCTGGCACGGTTTTTTGCAGGATTGCAAATCATCGCCCCGAGCAGAGGAGCCGACCGTTGACGGAAGACCAGGCCGTACTGGAGAGCGTCGGCCCGAGGCTGCACGGCTTCCGCAAAGCCCTCGGCATCACCCTCGCCGATCTGTCGGACCGCACGGGTCTCACGCCGAGCACCATTTCCCGGCTGGAGCGCGGCCATATCCGCCCCACGCTGGAACAGCTCCTGCCGCTCGCCCGCGCCTATGCCGTGCCGCTCGACGAACTCGTCGCCGCGCCGACGACCGGCGATCCGCGGGTGCATTTGCGACCGCTCCGCAAGCACGGGCTGACCTTCGTGCCGCTGGGCGTGAAGACGGGCGGCGTGCAGGCATACAAGGTCGTCTACCCTCCCGCCTCGCAGCTCCCGCCGCCGACCTTCCATATGCATCCCGGCCGGGAATGGTTCTACGTGCTCCACGGGGCGGTCCAGCTCGTCCTCACCGGCACCCGTACGGAACTGACGGCGGGCGAGGCGGCGGAATTCGACACCACCGCCGCGCACTGGATCGGCAACGCCCGGGACGACATGCCGGCGGAGACCATAGCCATTTACGGTCAGCAGGGCGAGCGCGTGCACATCACGGACGTCTGAGCCCCTTCCCGCGAGAAGTCCGGCGATTCAGTAGGTGACCGTGATGCGGCGCGCCGGGCCGTCGACGCGGACGCGCCCGCCGACGGGGATCACGAGCTGCGGGTCGGTGTGGCCGAAGTCGACGTCGAAGACCAGCATGGCGTCGGGCGCGTACTCCCGGAAGGCCCGCAGGACGGCCTCGCGCTGGTCCCGGCGGTAGGCCGCCTTCTCCTCGCCGGCGAGCGGCTTCTCGAACGACCAGCTCTTGGCCCTGCCCATCAGCACCGCGGGGAACTGCCGGAGCAGCCCGCGTTCGCCCATGTTCCGCAGAATCCAGTAGACCTCCCGGGCGGGCGGCATGTCTTCGGACGTCTCCAGGAAGAGCACATCGCCCGCGTAGGCCGCGGTCGGCAGCACCTCGCGGTCGGCCATCAGCAGCCAGGAGAGGATCTCCAGGTTGCCGCCCCAGCTGATGCCTTCGACCACCTGGTCGCCGTTGTGCCACGACCAGCCGTCGACCGGCTCCATCTCGGGTTCGGACTCGAAGGTGCGGGGGTCCTGCCAGAGTCCGTTGACGTCGCCGGACGTGCTCGCCGGGGTGAGTTCGTACGGGCCGGAGGTGAACAGCGCCGCCCTGAGCGAGTCCGCGGTCAGCGGGTGCAGCGCGCCGGGGCGTCCGAGCTCGACCATCAACGAGCCGCCGTGGTAACCGACGATCCCCGAATTCCGCAGGAACAGAAGGAGGTTGGTGTTGTCGCTGTACCCGAAGAACGGCTTGGGGTGGGCGCGGATCAGGTCGCGGTCGAGGTGCGGCAGGACGGTCAGCTGGTCCTCGCCGCCGATGCTGGCGATCACCGCCTTGATGGCGGGGTCCGCGAAGGCCGCGTGGACGTCGGCGGCCCGCTCCTCGGGCGTCGCGCCCATCGTGCGGGTCGTCGGGTACTCCACCGGCTCCAGCCCGAAGTCCTCCCGCAGTCTGCGCAGGCCCAGTTCGTAGGGCTGGGGGAAGACGCCGGGCAGTCCGGCGGCGGGGGACAGCACCGCGACCGGGTCTCCGGGGCGGGGCTTGGCGGGGTAGGAAGGGTCCGTCATCCGGTGATGATAGGAGGCGTGCGGCCCGTCGCCGTACCGGTTATTCCCGGGCCCGGCGCGCACAGCGCCGCCAAACTTGCGCGCCACGCATCTTTGCGCGGCGCGCACTTTTTGCTACGGTCGTTCCATGGGGCTGCGAGAACAGAAGAAGGCCGAGACG
>NZ_JBHVHQ010000154.1:0-13025 GCF_042800135.1 Streptomyces sp. NPDC057654
GGACTGGACGAGCCCCGGCGCGCCCGGTTCTCCGGTCGGGCCCTGCGAGCCGCGCGGGCCTGCGAGGTTGATTTGCAGGTACCACGTGTCGGTATAGACGTACAGGTCACCGCTGATGCGGTCGACGTACAGGTCACCGGCCACGGCGTCCGGCGCGTCCTCACCGGGGGCGCCGTTGCCGAAGGACCAGCGGGAGCCCGGGGTGCCGCGCGCCCCCTGTTCGCCGCGGGGCCCCTGCTCACCGCGCGGGCCGACCAGGGAGGCAAGCCAGTCCGCAGGAGTGCCGGAGAAGCCCTCGGCGATGGCGACCTCGTACGCCGAGGCACCCCGGACCGCGACGTAGTTCGGCTTCGTGGGGTCGGTGGGGGCGATATCGGCGAGATCCACGTGTGACGCTTCGGCCGGTAGGAGTACCTGATACGAGCGGCCGGCGGGGATGCCCTGGAGGGCTTCCGTCACGGTGTACGACCAGCCGTCGGGGTCCATGTGCGGCGCGTCCGTGGCCGGCAGGCTCACAGCGATCTGGCCTTGCGTGTCGAGCGGGGCGACGACGGGCCCGCCGAGGATCACGTCGGCGTCGGGGAAGGTGAGCTGTGCGGGCGCCCGGAAGATGACCGACCCGGAAAGGGGGCGGCCGTCGGGGGAGAGGAAGCGGCCGGTTACGGTGACAGTCGGAATGGATTCAGGTAGCACGATTCTCCTATGTTTGGCGTCCGAAAAGCATCGTGGGAAGTGCGCAGACGCTTCCGGTGCCTTTGGTGCGTCGCGCCTGGATGGTGATTTCGACGATTTCGCCGGGGGGCGTCCCGATGAAGTCGATGTGCTCGTATGATTGCCAGGATTTAGTGACACGCCAGAGTGGCCCCCATTCCTGGCCATTTACCCGTACCTGTATCTCTCCCTGTGTGTCCGCCCCAAGTCCGGCAGAAAGGAAGAGGTGGATTTTCGGATGCCAAATCGAGTTGAAGGAGCGAGCGATGGTGGTGAAGGAGGTTTCCTCGGTGTGGGGCCACAGGGCCATGTCGACCGTCTGTGGCGGGAGCAGAGCCATGTAGGGTGCCGCGATGCCCCCGGTGTCGACGTCGTCGGCCCAAATCTCGTTATTGCGTGAGTCGAAAAGGCGGAGTGGCTGCGACTTTCCGTCGTCGTTTCCATTGCGGACCGAGAGGGCCCTCGTGCCATCCTGGCGGCGAATAAGAAGCCCGTATTCTCTTGCGTCCCAGTAGCCCACGCCGAAAATCTGCGCCTTGGTGTCGGGGGCGGTGACGGTGAAGGAGCCGCCCTCGCCGATACTCACGTCGCCGCGCAATACCTGGTTCATGGCGGGCCGCATTTGGGCGCGGCCAGATAGTTCCCGTACCTGCCGTTCCAGGGTCCGGATGCGGTCGAGCAGGTCGAGGGGAATTGCAGCCATTAGGCGGCCTCCAAATACAGCTTGGCGGTTTCGGGCTGGCCGCGGGCGGGCGGGGTGATCGCGAGGCCGACGACGCGGTACCGCTGGTCGAGCCCGTCGGGCCACCACAGGTCACGGATGCGGAGCCGGATGGTGGCGCCGAGCAGGGCGGGGGACAGCGGCGTACGGCTCATGTGCACGGTGATCTCGGGGATTGTGACGGGGTGGCGGGCGCGGGCGTGGTCGGCGCGGGCGTGCGCGTCGAGGGTCGCCTGTTGCTCGACGGTCGAGTAGTCCGAGGTGCCATCGAAGCGAGGCCAGCCGGCCGCGATGTCATCGTCTGCGACGAGTACCGGAGACAGCAGGGGGACGCTCTCGGCTGCCTGGTTGGCGTTGATCGTCGCTCCGCGGCTCTGCCACGTGTTGGCCTGGCCGGTGGCGTCCACGGGCCAGGTGTAGGACAGGACCGGCCCGGGGTGGGCGAGGACGATGTCGGCGGTACCGGTCCGCAGGACGGGAGAGCCGAGCTGGAGCCGCTTGACGCGCCGCCCGCTCCCGGGGTCGCGGTACGAGGCAATGCGCCACTCGAACCCGCCCTCGACCGCGGCGAGATTGTCGATCAGGTCGCGTATCCGCGGCTGGTCGTAGCGGGAATACGTGCGGTCGCGCAGCACGCCCGATACCTCGGTGCCGTACTCGATCCCGATGTCGCCGCCCGGCGCGCGCTGGGCGTAGTCGAGCAGGCCGCGGACAAGGTCGAATTGGTCGACCTGCGTCGCCTCTTGGGTGTCGAGGAGCACGCGGTGAGCAAGGTACGAATCCCAGGTGCCGGCCTGGATCTGCACCGTGAGGAACCCGCGGGTACTGCTGGCGGTGCTCGCGGTCCAGAGGATGCCGCCCCACCAGATCTCGCGCCCCCGCTCGACCCACACGGCCGTACGGCCGGGCACGACCGCGCGACGGACGCGGGCGGCGAGGATGGCGTTCGGCACGGGGATGGTCGCCGACATACTGCCCGTCTTGCCGATCCAGTCGTCGAGCGCGAGGGACTGCACGGGGAGCGCATCGAGGAGCTGGTCGGTGCGCAGGTCGCAGAACAGCACGCGGTACTCGGTGGTGCCGGTCATGTGCCGAGCGGGTAAGTCAACCCGGTGAAGCTCACCCAGGTGCGGACGCCGGGGAGATCGATAATGCGGACCAGCCCGCCGCGCTGAAAGTCGACCGAACAGCACGCTCCGCCCGCCGCTGCGGAAAGCGACACATGATTCACGGGCCGGCACTCGGCGGGGACCGGGGCGACGAACGGGTACCCGTCGGCGGGCAACTTGCCCTCCCAGGCGACGCCGCCGTACCACTGCATGTGGGGCATGCCGGCGATCATGATGCGCCGATACCTGACAGTCCCCTGCGCGTTTCCGTTGTTGGTGTAGCCCCCGGCGAGGGTGACCCAGGTCCAGGGGACAACCGGGTCAAGCGGCTGCCAGGCTGCCGCGGACGTCGACCAGCGGTCGAGACCGGCGCCGTTGTCGCGGTACTGCCCGTCGTACGAACCGGGTTCTTGGCCGCCGCGGGGGGTGATCCCGCCGTACGCCGCGGTGTAGCGGCGCCGGTCCGTGAGCGCGCTGGACCAGGTGATCCCGCCGACGCCGGCGGAGGTACCGGCGGGGACAAGTACGTCCCACAGCCGCAGGCAGGCACTCGGCAGGGCTGGCGGTGACGGTGCGGCGTCGGGGGTGCCCTGGATGATCTCGACGGTGGCCGCGACCTGCTCGGCGGTGTCGTACAGCGGGTCGACGACGCGCAGCACGATGGAATCGATGCGGCCGAACTGGGCGTCGCCGTCGGCGACGGTGAGCAGCTCGGGGGCGGTGACGGTGACGGGGTACGCGCCCTGCGCCGCGGTGCCCTGCACCAGGGCGCGCCCCACGCCGACCTGTACTTGCATGGCGCTCGCGCCGCTCGCGGCGAACGGCGCGCCGCCGGCGATCACCCCGGGCCGGGAGGCGAGGGCGCTGTCAGGGGTCATCGTGCCCAGGGGCGCGAGGCGGGTGTCTTCTCTGGTCTGCCCGGTGGGCAGGAGCCAGGCGGAGCGGACCGTCATACGGGCGACCTCCTACCAGTAGGCCGAGCGGTAGCGCAGGAGCGCGGACGCGCGGGGATCGGATGAGCCGGGGGCCGCGCGGAACGCGAGCTGTGTCTCGCCGGGGGCGAGGATGAACGTCTGCTCGGGGACGCTGCGGTTGGTGGCGGTGTAGAGGCGCGAGGCGGCGCCGTTGAGCGTCACGGTGCCGGCCCCGGTGTCGACGCGCAGCACGTCGCTCTCGTCGAGCGTGAGGTCGTATTCGAGGGCGTCGCCGGTGGCGATGTTGGTCAGGCTCGGCCGGTCGACGGGGCCGCGGAACTCGATCACAGGGGCGGCGGGCGCGTCGCCCCCATTGGCGACGGTCATGCCTCCGGTGGCCCCGGGTTGTCCGAAGGCGAGCGGCCAGTCGAGGCGGTCGCGGCCGGCATCGGTGTGCCAGTCGAGGCCGGGCTCGGGGGCCGGTAGACGCGCCTCGACCCGCTGCTCGACGAGCGCGTACCGGCGCGGGTCGCTCGCCTCGAACTGCAAGGCGCCGCCCACGGTGACGCCGCGGGCGTAGCCGTTGGTGGCGACGGGCACGGCGCGGCGGATGCAGCGCGCGAAGCACAGCAGCGGCTCGCCCTGGTCGAGCTTGATGACGAGCGGCACCTCGTCGCCGCGCAGCGCCGTGCCCGCGGCCAGGGCCCGGACCGCAGCACTCATGGCGCCGGGGTCGGTCCGGATCACGAGGTCGAGGGTGATCGTGCGCGGCTGCGCGAGCAGTTGGCCGGGGATGGCGCCGTGCGCGTCGGCGCGGGCGACCGTGCCGGAGTCCAGCGCCGGGGATTCCTCCCAGCCGGTGAGGGACTGCCATCGCACGGGGGTGCCGGGGCCGAGCAGCAGCTCGCCGTACTGGACGTGCCCGGGGAGGGTGACCAGGTCGCCCGCGGCCATCTGGTCACCCCCTGCCCTTGGCGTGCCACGCGAGCGCGGCGGCCGTCTGGTCCGCCGTCGCGTCGCCGGCGTGCCAGTTCTCGATATGCACCGTCGCCCCCCAACCCCCGCCCGCAGGTGCGCCGGTGGCGGGCCCGCCGGGGGCGGCGAACTGGGCAGTGGGGACGGTCACGAGGTTCCGCATGGTGCGGTCGACCGCGGGAGCGCCGGCCTTGATGCCCTCGACGATGCCGGCCGGGATGAACCGGCCGATCTTGTCGCGCATCAGACGCGAGGGGCTATGGATACCGAGCGCCTTGGCGATCGGGCCGGGAATGAGATCCTTAGCCCAGCTCATCAGCGTCGAGCGCAGCCACCCGCCCATTGACCGAATTCCGTTCCAGAGGCCCGTGACCACATTTCGGCCGCTATTGACCAGCAGCGACCCCATGTTGCCCAGCGCGGACACGATACGGCCCGGAAGCCCTCGCACCCATGCCACGGTGTCCGTGGCCACGGACACCGTGCCGGACTTGAAGCGGCCCCACGCGGAGGAAGCGAGCGATGCGACGCGCGACCCCAGGCTACTCAGCGCGGACGCGAGACGCCCGGGTATTCCGGTAACCCAGTTGACGATGGAATTCCATACGGAAACGGTGGTCGTCTTGATTTGCGTCCAGTGACTCAGGATGAGGCCGGGCAGGGTGAAATTCTCGAAGATGCTTACCAGGAACCCCGCTACGGCCTTGATCTTGTCCCAGACCCAGTTCCAAGCCGCCGCCGTAGCATTCTTGATGGCGTCCCAATTGGAGACGATCAGGACCACGAGGGCGACGACCGCGGCAACGATCAGGGGAATGGGGCCCATGGCGAGCAGCCACGCCGCGGCCATGCGGGCGCCCTGCGCCATGGCCTGCGCGCCCATGAGGACCCACGCCCCGACCACGCGTACCGCAGTAGCTCCGGCCGCGACCCCTTGCGCCACCCACCCGCCCAGGACAGCCACGTTCGAGGCGACAAACCGCGCCGCGCCGGTCACAGCCGCGGCGCTCTGCGTCGCCCACCCCGTGACCACAGCGGCTGTGGTCGTGGCCGCCTGTACGGCGAGGCTGACCAGGGCGGGCAGCATGACCAGGGTGATGACGCCGGCCGCGATGCTCAGCGCCGTGGAGTGCTGCGACACGAAACGCACACTGGCTTTGAACGCGCCGCCGATCCCGCCCTCGCCCACCCACTTGGCGAGCGTCATCAGGGCCGGGATGACGTAGGTGGCGATAACGCCGACCACTTTCTGTGTGGCCTGCCGCTTGAAGATCTCGAACTTCGTCGCGGCGTTGTCGCGCATCGCGTCGCCAGCACCGTCCGCGGCCCCCTTGACGCTCCCAAGGGCCTCAACGGCATGTTTCGGGTCGAGCGCGAAGATGGCCTTCTGCATGTCCTCGGACTTCGTCCCGAAGAGGCCGAGGGCGATTTGTGATTTCTTGGCCGGGTCTTCGACCGCGCGAAGCTTCTCGATGACCTCTTCGAATGCCTTACGGGCGGCCGGTCCGCCCTTCTGGAAGACCGCTTGCATCTTCTCGCCGGACAGTCCGAGATCCTTGTACGCCTGCGCCGTGGTGTCGCTCATCCCCTGCGCCTGAAGCGTGAATTCCTTGAGGCTGTCGGCGACTACGTCAGCATCACGTGCGCCCCCCTTCAGCCCCTGCGACAGGAGCCCCATGGACGTCTTGGCGTCGAGCCCCAGTTGCCGAAACTCCGTCGGGTACTCCGCGTAGGTATCGAGGAGATCCTCGGCCGCATTGACACCCTTCTGAGTACCGCTGACGAGAATATCCATGGCCTCGTCAGCCGATTTCGCGATGCCGGATTTCAGCATGACGCCCACGGCCCGGGAGACCTTGCCGACGTCCTCGCCCATGACCGCGGCCGTATCGGCGACCCGCTTGCCCATGGTCTGGATCTGCGCCTGCGTCGCCTCGGGCGGCAACAGCCCATTCTGCGCGATGCCCTTGAGGACCTCGGCGCCCTCCTCGACCGATTCCACGATCGCGCCGGAGTACAGAGCGCCGGCCACCTTGCCGTACTTGGCCGCGACCGGGCCGGTAGTGCCGAGCTGCGCCTGGAGCTTGCCGGTGATCTTCTGCTGGTCCATGGCTTCCCCGACACCCGCCATGAGGGCGGCGCCGATACCAGCGCCGACCGCGAGGGCGGCGAAACCTTTCAGCGCGGTGCCTATGCCGCGGGCGGCGCGGTCGCCGCCGGTGCGGGCGCCGTCGGCGAGGCCGTCGCCGAGCTGGTTGCCGGCCTGCTGTCCGGCGCGGTCGGCGTCGGTGGTCATCTGCGCACCGCCGGCGCGCACGGCGCCCTCGGCACGCCGCATGCCGGCCGCGGCCCCGGAGTCGTCCACCCGGACGGTTGCCATCAGATCGCCGACCATGAGCGCCACGGCTACTCACCTCCGGGCAGTTGGTTAGGGAGTCGAGTTGCAAGAACTCGCGTCGCGATCACTCGTGCGAGTGACGTTTGGGGAGGTGTGGTGTAACCATCCGGTAGATGCCGAATACCCCTGATGGGTGGATAGTCCATCCGAGTGAACTGGAGGTATCCCACATGCCCGTGAACCTGCTCATTGAGCCCGACGACGTGTACGAGGTCCCGCTGCTGGCTGAGGTCGGCGACTTCGGCACCTTCACCCAGGGCTTGCCGGGTGGCACTCTCCCCGAGGGCCCGATGGTCTACTGGGATGGAGGCAACTGAGCAGCCTGAACGAGAGGTGGGTGTCGGCCCGATCCGTCTATGGACCGGTGGGCACTCACCGCCGTAGTCAGGTGGTCGACTTGCGCGTCGGGGCGGAGGGGTTGGGCGGGGGCGTCAGCACGCGGGCGAGGCGGGACTCGGCGGACAGCAGGCCGAGGACGCGCACCCGCAGCCACCGCCACGACCGGGCGCGCAACAGGCCCGGGGCGCCGACGTCGAGGCCGTACACCTCGTGCAGGTCGGCTTCGACGAGCGGCCACTCGTCGAGGATGCGGGCCCAGGTCAGCGACGCTTCCGGCCCCCCTGGCGGGCGGGTGCCGGGCGGGTACTCGTACCACTCGTAGAGCCCCGACTCGGGGTCGACTTCGCCGCACCCGGCCGGGCCCGGCGTGCCTCCCGATTCGGGGCCAGTCGAGAAGGGTCGCCGGCCGCGTTCCAGAACTTCTCGGCCGCGGCCTTGTCCTGCGCGATCCACACCATGGCCGTGATCGCCGAGTGCTTGAGCGCGGGCCAGGACACGCCGTCGGCGACCATCTCGGCGTGCGCGCTGCCGAGCACCTCGGCGTACAGGTCGCGCTCGGCCGCGTCGCTGAGTACCTGCTCGTCGACGCGTCCGCCGTCGGCGGCCACCGCGGCGGCGTTGATGATCGCCTGCGTGCGCAGACCGACCGCGGCGGACGGGGCGGGGACGGTGTACGTGGTGTCGCCGATCGGGAGGGCGAGCGAATCGTCGAGTAGTTCGTCGAGCGCCTCGAACGCCATCAGGCCACCGCCTTCAACGCCTTGCTCACGGGCGGCTGTCCACCCGCCGCCGGGTTGGTGATCTCCGCGAGCGGACCGGAACCGGTCAGCGTGATCTTTACCGTGTCGACTGCGTCCGGGCCGCCGCCGGCCGGCTCCCACGTCACGAGCGCCGTGCCGGCGTAGGCGTCGGCCGCGCCGTTGCGGTCGTAGTAGCGGACGCGCACGTAACTCTTCGCGCCGAACGCCATGGACGCCTTGCGCAAGGCTTCCTGCGCGGCGTTGAAAGCGCCGGTCGTCGGGTGCGCGCGGTGCGCGATGGTGACCTCGATGGACCACGCGAGCATCGTGACCGTCTGCTCGACCCAGCCCTCGGCGTCGTACGTCGTCACGTCCTGCTGCGTCGGTTCGATCTTCGGCGTGAACTCGGTGACGCCGGGGACGAGAACCCACTCGGCGGTGTTGTCCTTGCCCATGTCCAGCTCAAGGCGGTACCGGCGGGCGAGTGCGGTGATCGTCTCGGCCGGGGGTGTCGGGGTGCTCACGGCATCCCTCCTATTCGAGGTGTCGGGCCGCGCGGTTCCCGCGGCAGTAGTAGTTGCTGGTCCGCTCCGCGCGGCCGGCCGAGTCGGCGCCGATCGGCGCGGCCGAGGACCGGTAGATGAGCTGCACCCGCGCCGCGCCCCACGTATGGGGGCCGGACCCGTGCAGCACGTCGAACACCGAGTCGTCGAGGCGGTCGACCTCGCGCGGGTCCGGGCCCGCGCGGGTGCGCACCTGAATCCCGGTCGTGCAGTCGGTGAGTACGGCAGAGTCCTCGACGGGGTACGCGGACAGGCAGATGACGCGATCGGGAGCGGGCGGGGTGGCGGCGATAGTGATCGCGGTCTCGCCCTCGGCGTACAGCCCGTTGGGCCGGTACGTGCCGACGCCGGCGGCGTCGAGCAGGCGGGCGAGACCGTCGAGCAGGTCGACGGTGAAGGACATCAGCGCAGCGCCCGCCGGACCTGCGCGGCAATGATCGCCTGTACCGTGGCGGCCTCTTGGGGCAAGACCGATTCGAGGTACTTCGCGGACCGGCCCGGGGCGTGCCGGGCGTTCAGGTCCTCGTGGACGCGCCCGGCGTACGGGGTGTCGTAGGAGACAGCCGCGGTCAGTTGCCGCGCGTCGACCGAGGCGGCGCCGGAGCGTTCGAGGGTGCCCTCGGCGATCGGGACGCGCTGCCGTGACGCCTGTAGGACGTGCTCGGCGCTGAGCAGCACGCCGCGGGCGGCGGCCTGCCGGATCGCCTCGGTGACGACGGCGCCGGTCCACTGGAGGCGGGCGCGTTGTGCGGTCATTCGCAACTCACCTCCGTACAGGCCGGAACCGGTAGGCCCGGGGCGGTGTGGTGGGCGACGGTGAGTGCGGTGGTGGTGCGGCCGTCGGGCAGGGTGATCCGGGAGCCGGGCGGGCAGTCGAGGCCGGGGTCGGCAATGACCGTGGCCGAGGCGGTGACCTGGCGGCCGTCCGGAGCGCGCACCAGGCGCGGACCCTCGTCGACCAGGGCGCGCACGTTGGGGATGGTGTGGCGGTACTGCGCGCCGTACGCGCCCTCTCCGGCGTACGGCTCGACCGCGATCCGATGCCGCAACAGTGTCGGCGGGACGCGGGTCACCACGGGAAGACGATCCCGGGTTCGAGGCCGGCGCGGCGCAACGCGCGGTCGGCGCGGGGCGCCAGGTCGACGCCGCCGCCGGCGGCCGACGGGGCGCGGGTGCGCCCGGACAGGGAGACGGGGCCGATGCTGACGCTGTCCCAGTGGCCGGCCGCGCCGGTGCCGTCGTCTCCCGTGGCGAGCCAGTACTCGACCTGCGCGCACGTCGCGTCGGCGAGCGCCGCGGCGGTCGCCGGGTCGGTCGGGTCGCCGTCGGCGTCGACCGGATAGACCGCGGTCAACAGCGCGCTGTCGACGTCCTCGGATGCGCGCCTGAGCAACTGCTCGGCGTCGTCCGGGACCGGGGCGCCGGTCCACGCAGTGAGTTGCTCAGGGGTGGCGTACGGGCGGCGGGTCATGGGTTACTTGCCGTTCTGGCTGCCGCCGGCGGTGGCCAGGGTGCCGACGCACACGCCCTTGTCGTCGAGCCGCTTCACGGCGTAGTGCAGGTTGGTTGTGATCACCGTGGTGCGCTTGAGGATGTTGCGGTCCGTCTCCACGATCGGTGCCCGCTTGTACAGCAGGCCAAGGCAGTTCCGCTTCAGCAGGAGGAACGTTCCCGCAGTGACGCGGTCGGTGACGATCACCGGCATGCCCGCGATCTCCCCGATCTGCCCCGTCGTGACGGGCGTGGTCCCGCCGAACTTCGATGCGTCTACGAACTGGGGGTCATCCCATACCTGTGCTCGCTGCACGCTGTTGATGAACAGGCCCGCGAACTCCGACGGCTCGAACTCGTCACCGAACACCGCGACTGCGCGGTTCACGGCAGACCAGGACAGGGCGGTCTCCGTGGCCGCGTAGGTGTAGGGCTTGCCGCCGCCTTGCTTCGTCTCGTCGGCCTGGGCCTGCGCGATCAGGGCCGCGTCGGTCTTGCGTGCGGCGAGGACGCCGAACTGGCGCTGTGCCTCTGCACGGGGGTCGCCGAGGCTGGTCAGAAGCGACTTGTCCGTCAGCTCGACAGCCTTGCCGGCCTCCAGGATGGTGGCCGAGCTGGACGTCTGGCCCATGACCGCCGTGTCCATAGCGACGCCCTCGGTAAGGTCGTCCAGCTCACCCAGCGGCGACCACTTCGGGAAGCCGATCGTGTCGCCGGGGGAGCCGGTAAGGGTGTCGTCCTTCATGACGGCGGAGCTTGCACCGACGCGTACCGCGCCCGTGAACTTGGCCTGTGACATGTCGGCCCAGACCTCCGGGATGATCAGGTCAGCGGCCTTGGTGGTGGCCATCGTGGGCCCTCCTTACTGGTCTCCGGCGTTCAGTCGCCGGTAGGTCTCGGGGTCGGACTGGAACAGCGCGGCGCGAGCCGAGTAGTCCATGGCGGCGAACTGCTGTGGTGTGACGCCGGGCGTGCCGGACGCGGTGAAGTCCGCGCCGCCGCGCGCGGGGCCGGCCGGTGCGCTGCGCAGGTGCGGGGCGGCCTCGACCGCGGCCGTGATGACGGCGGCGAGCTTGTCGCCGAACTTGTCGTCGGCGGGGTCGAGGTCGGCGAGCTGCTTCTCGACGGTGCGGGAGTCGAGCAGGCGGGCGGGGTCGGCGCCACCCTGGTGCGCGGCCTGGTGGGCGGCGAGCTCGACGCGCAGCCGGCGCGCCTCGGCGAGGGCGGCGTCGCGCTCGCCGGCGGCCTGCTCGGCGAACTGCGCCGGGTCCTGCTCGGCCGCGGCGCCGGACGGATCGAGCACACGGCGCAGTGCGGCGAGGGCGTCGTCGCGCTCGGCTGCGGCCTGTTCGGCTCGCTTCGTCGCGTCGGCGAGTTGCTGCTCGGCGGCCGGGTCGACCGCGGGTGTAGTCGGTGCAGGGGCGACGGCCGGTGCGGGGGCGTTCGCCGGGTCGGCGGCCGGATCGGTGCCGGTGGCCGGGTCGGTGGACGTCGGGGATTCAGACATGCGGAATGAGCCTCCGGGCGGGGTGCGGGCATGCAAAAGGGCCCGCCGTTCGGCGGGCCCGAGGTCATTCCGGCACTCGTTCGACTCTCGCTGGCGGCTTCTCAGAGATCCACACGCGCACTGCGAGCTTCAGACGTAGCGTCGGAATATGAACGAGAACAAGAACGAGAAAGAGTGGATTCCCTATGGGGAATGCAGTCAATGCGGAAAGGAAATTGAAAGAGAGGTCGATGTTGTACGTGCACCATGGGGGGACCCCCAGCATGTACACACCCTCGGAGCTCGTTACCGGTGCAAGGGGGGATGCGACGCGCCAACGCCAGTAGTGGAAGGCTAGTCAGCGGCCTCGTCGTCGAGGGGGCGTGCCTTGGCGTAGCCGCGGACCCATGCGCTGCGGCGTAGGTCGCCCGGCGGGTACGGGCAGACGGTGACGGGTTGGCGTTCGCGGCCGGCTGCGGCGCCGGCGTTGATCGCGCGGACTAGATCGCCTCGGGTCCCCACGGCTGGCCTCTCAGAGTCGGTTCTGTCGGTCGCTGCGGCTCTTGCGGGCGGTGTCTGCTGCGTCGCTGCGCACGCCGGTGAGCTGCTCGGTGTACTCGGCAAGGGTAGTGCGCGGGTGATCGGCCCACCAGCGCTTGAGGTCCTCGGAGGCGCGCGCGTAGGCGACGTGCGACGGGCCGGTGAACAGGGTGCGCGGGTCGACGCCGGCGGCCTCGGCCTCCCGCGTGAGCAGGTGGCCACGTAGCTCGTTCTCGGCCTGCAACCACTGTGCGTAGATGTGTTCTTGGTACATCTCGCGGACCTGCTCGCGGGTGTAGGCGGTGCGCTGGGAGGCGGCGGCGTGCTCGCGCTCGGCGATCCAGCGTTCGGCGGCGCTCATGCCGGCGTACGGGTCGTCGAGGGCGAGGTGCCCCCACTCGTCGGGGGCCGCGGCCGGGGCGAGCTGTTCGTCGAGGGCGGCCCGGTCGGCGAGCTGTCCCTCGACGGTGTGTGCGCCGGCCGCGGCAGGCGGCGGGGCGGGCGGGTACCGGCGGTCGAGTTCGTCGGCGATCCGCTCGACGTCGTGCTCGTTGCCGTAGCGGATGGCCCAGCCGAGGACGTCGTCGTCGAGGTGGGACAGGTCGGCGGTGAGATGTCCGCCGGGGAACACCTCGGCGAGGAGCTGGCGCCGGTCGGCCTCGGCCGCCAAGGCGGTCAGTTCGCCCCCGTCGGCGTGGCGGGCCCGTTCGGCGAGCTGCTGCTCGGACAGGCCGATGAGGTCCCGGCGGGCGCCGGGCATGGCGGCGTCGAGGTCGCGCCGGTCCATCTCGGCCATGACGCGCAGCGTGTCGCCGTCGGGCAGGTGCGCGTACACGCGGGCGAGCTCGTCGTCGCCGAACTGCGTCAGATCCTCGCTGAGCCGCCCGCCGGGGTGGACGCGGGCGAGCAGGTCGTCGAGGTCGCGCCGGTCAGCCTCGGCCGCGATCCGGCCGCGGTCGCGTTCACCGAGGACGCCGGGGCGCAGGGCTGCGCCGAGCTGCTCGTCGCTCATCTCGGGCAGGGTGCGCGCGTCGCCGG
>NZ_JBHVHQ010000155.1:0-13023 GCF_042800135.1 Streptomyces sp. NPDC057654
CGGGGCCGCGCCGCGCCCCCCCCCCCGGCCCCCCCGGTGCCCCCCGCCGCCCGCGCGGGGGCCCCCGCGGCCCCGGCCGGGGCCCCCGCGCCCCCCGCCGCGAAGACCTCCGGGTGGGAGGTCGAGCGCAGCGTCGAATCGACCGTGAGCAGACCGCGGCCGTCGACCGCGAACCCGGCGTCGCGCGCCAGGCCGGACACCCGGAATCCGGCCGCCCACACGACGGCGTCGGCCGGGATCTCGTCGCCGTCGGCGAGGACCAGGCCGTGCGCGGCGACTTCGGCGATACGGGCGTGCTCACGCAGCGTGACGCCGTGCCGGTCCAGGGCGCCGCGGAGGTAGCCGCGACCGCGCTGCGAGAGTCCGGCGCCGAGTTCGCCCGCGGTGATCAGCTGCACTTTGAGCCCCGGATGCGCCTCGGCCAGTTCGGCGGCCGCCTCGATTCCGGTCAGCCCCGCCCCCGCCACGGCCAGCGAACCCGTCGCCCCGGCCGTGCGCTCGCGCAGGCGGAGGGCGTCCTGATAGGTGGCGACCGCCGACGCGTGGGCGGCGGCCCCGGGGACGGCGGCGGTGTCGGCCGCGCTGCCCAGTGCGTAGACGAGGGTGTCGTACCCGAGGGCGTACGGGGCGGAGTCGAGCCGGACCGTACGGGCGGCGGCGTCGACGGAGGTCACGCGGGCGACGACCAGCTCGATGCCCGTACCGGCGAGGAGCCGGCCGAGCGGCAGGTCCCTGAGCGGCTGCCCGGCGGCGAGCTGGTGCAGCCGCACCCGCTCGACGAAATGGCCGACGGAGTTGACCAGCGTGACGCGCACGCCGCCCCGGCCGCGCAGCCTGCGGGCCGCGCCTTTGGCGGCGGACAGTCCGGCGTACCCGGCTCCCAGGACCACGATGTGATGTGTCATGCCTCCTGAACCGGCGGGCCGGCCGATTCGTGACAGCTCGCACGGCGGGTCCGGCAGGCCGGACCCGCGTGAAGCGGATCATGCAAGCTGGCGGGCGGCGAAGGCGAGTTTGTCGGGGTTGATGACCGTACGGACCGCGCTGACCCGGCCCTCGCTGATCTCCGGCACGACGATGGCGAGCAGTTCCGGCCCCACGAGGACGACGGCCGCCGGAGCGCCGTTCACCTCGGCGAACTCGGCCCTGACCCGCTCCGCCTCGGGCCGGTGGCCCAGGCCCAGCAGGTAGCGGAGCACCTTATCGCGCCCGGTGATCGGCCGGCGGGCCGCGGAGACCTGGCCGCCGCCGTCGGCCCAGGCGGTCACGTCCTCGGCGAGCATCCGCTCAAGACCGGCCACGTCGCCTTCGAGGGCAGCGGCGAAGAATCGCTCGACGATCTTCCGGCGCTGTCCGTCGTCGACGTCGAAGTGGCGTCGCGGGTGGCCGAGCCGCTCCCGGGCCCGGCGGTGCAGCTGGCGCGAGTGGGCCTCCTCGATGCCGACGGCTTCGGCGACCTCGCGGTGGCTGTGCCCGAACGCCTCGCGCAGGACGAACACGGCGCGCTCGGCCGGAGTGAGCCGTTCCATCAGCGTGAGCAGCGCGAACGAGACGGATTCGCGCTGTTCGGCGCTCTCCATCGGCCCGAGCGGGCCGGGCGGACCGGTCGCGGTGTGCGTGAGAACCGGCTCGGGGAGCCAGGGCCCGGCGTACACCTCCCGCCGGGCGCGGGCGGAGGTGAGGTGGTTGATGCAGAGGTTCGTCATGACCTTGGTCAGCCAGGCGGCCGGGGTGCGGACGGCGGAGCGGTCGGCCGCGCTCCACCGCAGATACGTGTCCTGCACGATGTCCTCGGCCTCACTCGCCGAACCGAGCATCCGGTACGCGAGCGCGAACAGCCGGGGCCGGTGCGACTCGAACTCCGCGACAGCTTCCGTGGTCATGTCCGTAGCCTGCCAGGCGCGCCGGGCGGCCGGGGGCCGGGTGCGGGCGCCCACCGCGAGTCGGGCCCGTACGCCGTGGGGCCCGTACGCCGTGGGGCCGCCCTCATTGACGAAACCACCCACAGGAAACTAGTTTCCTCTCAGGAAACGGATTCCGCCGGAGCAACTACCGCCCCGAGGAGGCACCATGTCATCAACATCGTCGTCGCAAGCCGGACCCGACGGCCCCCACCCCCGCCCCACGGCGGACGAAGCGGCCCGCGCGCTGCGGGACATCGAGCGGCGCCGGGACCAGGCGCGCGGCGCGGCGACCAACGCGCGGTGGGTGTACGCGGTGGCCGGGCTCGTCTTCTTCGCGCTCCTGGCGGCCCCCGACTTCCTCGGCCGGACGGCGGCCGACTGGACCCCGGCGGTCTTCGGGCCGCTCACCGTCGGCTATCTCGTCATGCTCAACACCCCCGGCGGCGCGGCCCTGCTGGGCCAGCCCGTCCGCGCGCGTAAGCAGGAGATCTCCAAAACCTTCCGCCGGTACGCGCTGCTCACCCTGTTCGCCATCGTGCTGGCCGGTTTCGCCCTCCAACTGCTGCAACCGGAGTGGCACCTCCACCTCCCGTACTGGCGGACCGCGGCAGGCGCGGTGCTCGGCGCGGTGCTGGCCCTGTTCGGGCCGCGCCTCCAGCGGGCGCTGCTCGCGGTCGCCGTGCGCGGCGGTCGTCGCCCGGGAGAGAGCGCCGTCGATGGCACACGCTGACTTCGACCCCGTGCTCCTCGACCCCACCCGGCTGACGATCGTCTCGCTGCTCGCGAGCGCCCAGTGGGCCGAGTTCGGGTGGGTGAGGGAGACGGCGGGGCTGTCCCCGTCGGCCCTCTCCAAGCAGGTCAGTACGCTGGAGTCGCATGGGTACGTCGAGGTGCGCAAGGGGTACGTCGGCAAGCGCCCCCGCACCTGGGTGAACCTCAGCGACGGCGGACGGGCGGCGCTGGAGGCGCACGCCGCGGCCCTGCAACGGATCGTCGAGGAGTCACGGCGCACGGCGGGCGGGGACGGCGGCTGAGCGCGCGACCGCGAGGAAGCCGCGGAAATCGTGGACAGAAGGAAGGGCACGCACCCATGCGCACGCTGTACGTCGTCACCCATCCCGAAGCGACCCACCACGTGGAGGGCGTCGTCGGCGGATGGCACAACTCGCGGCTGACGCCCGCCGGCGTCCGGGCAGCGGTCTCCATCGCCGAGGCCCTGCGGTCCCGGATCCCGGACGGCGCGGAGGTGGAGCTGTACGCGTCGGATCTGCGGCGCACGGTGCGTACGGCCGAGGAGGTGGGCCGGCTGTTCGGCGTCCGACCGTCCCTGGACGACAGACTGCGGGAGAAGTCCTACGGCGAGGCGGGCGGAAAACCGCAGTCCTGGCTGGACCAGCGGTTCGTCCCGCCGCCGGCCGTCGGGGAGCGGATGGAGCACGACGAGGGCGTACGGGGCGCGGAGACCAAGGCGGCGTGGGCGCGGCGCCTCTACGCGGCCATGGACGACATCCTGCGGAGCCCGGTCGCCCATCAGATCGTCGTGACGCACGGCGGCTCCCTGACGTTCGTCGTGGCGTCCTGGATCGGAATGCCGGTCGCCTCGGCGGGTTACGCCAGTTTCCGGGCCCCCTCCGGGAGCATCACCACACTCCACGAGGACGACTTCTTCCACAACCGCCAAGTCGCCCGCCTCGGCGACACCCGCCACCTCGATTCCGCCCCGGCGGGCTGACCTCGCCGTGCGAAAACGTGAGCAGCGACGGTACGGAGGCCCGGCCGGGCGAGCGCGGCCCATGCCCGTAACGCTGCTCACGTGCCTGAAGTCCGTCCTGGTGGGACGGCATGCGGGCGATGGTCATGGCCGCGAAAGCGAGTAGCGGACGACCTGAGCAATTGCTCACAATGGTGCCGCGTACTGTGGCGGAGCGGTGAACCACACCCCGCCGCGGGCGTCGTCCGACGCCGTCTCCCGCACACCCGGAGGAACCCCCATGACGCAGGTGAGCACGCGCCCCCGGCGGGTGTCCCCGGCCGAGGTCCGCGCCCGGCTCGGTGAGCCCGAGGCCATGATCAAGGCCAAGATCCAGACCCGTATCGACGATCAGTTCCGTCTCTTCATA
Source organism: Streptomyces sp. NPDC057654 (assembly GCF_042800135.1). NCBI lineage: Bacteria > Bacillati > Actinomycetota > Actinomycetes > Kitasatosporales > Streptomycetaceae > Streptomyces > Streptomyces sp. NPDC057654. The sequence continues at coordinate 4,025 of NZ_JBHVHQ010000155.1, forward strand.
GCCCACTCCCCCTTCATGACGATGGCCACGGCGAACGCGGCGGGGCGCGTCGACTGCTCGCCCCGCGGCGACTACCCGGGCTTCGCGAAGGTCCTCGACGAGCACACGCTCGCGATACCCGACCGGCCCGGCAACAAGCTCGCCGACTCCTTCCGCAACATCGCGGAGAACGACGGCATCGGGCTGCTCTTCCTGATCCCGGGCCTGCGGGAGTCGGTGCGCGTCAACGGCAGCGCCTACGTCACCGACGAACCCGACGTCCTCGCGCGGATGCGGACCGAGGCCAAACAGCCGGAGCTGGCGATCGTCGTCGAGGTGGAGGAGGCGTACTTCCACTGCGGGCGGGCCATCGTCCGGTCCCGTCTGTGGGACCCCGACAGCCAGGCCCTGGCCGACGAACTGCCGACGTTCGCCGAGATGGCCGTCGCGCAGGCCGACATCGACCTGGACCCGTCGCTGCTCGCAAGCGGCCTCGAAGACGCCTACCGCAAGCTCTACTGACCAGGCCGCGGCCGCAAGGGAATTCTCCGATGCAACAGACCACCATCGAGCACATAGACCGGGTCGCCGAGGGCGTCGTCGCCCTCACCCTGCGCGGCGCGACCGGCCCGCTGGAGCCCTGGGAGCCGGGCGCCCATATCGATCTGGCCCTGCCGAACTGGCTGATCCGGCAGTACTCGCTGTGCGGGGACCCGGCCGACCGGGACGCCTACCGCGTCGCCGTGCGGTACGACCCGCTGAGCAGGGGCGGTTCGGAGTACATCCACCGGTTCCTGCGCCGGGGCCGGACGCTCGACGTCTCGGCGCCCCGCAACAACTTCCCGCTCGCGCCCGCGCCCGAGTACCTGTTCCTCGCCGGGGGGATCGGCATCACCCCCCTCCTGCCCATGCTGCGGGCGGCGACCGCGGCGGGCCGGCGGGCCACGCTGGTGTACGCGGGGGCGTCGGCCGAGACCATGCCCTTCGCGGACGAACTGCTCTCCGGCTACGGCGACCGGGTGCGGATCATCGCGACGAAGCAGCAGGGCAGGCCGGACCTCGCCGCCCTCGCGGCGGACCTGGGCCCCGACGCCCTGGTCTACTGCTGCGGTCCCGCCTCCATGCTCGCCGCCGCCGAGGCCGCGTTCCCCGCCGGACAGCTGCACGCGGAGCGTTTCCAGCCGGTGCCCAAGACGTACGGCCCGGACACCGCTTTCGAGGCGGTCTGCTCCCGCTCGGGGCAGACCGTCCAGGTACCGGCCGACGAGTCCCTCCTCGACGCCCTCACCCACGCCGGCCGTCCGATCCCCTCCGGCTGCCGCGAAGGCGTCTGCGGCAGCTGCGAACTCACCGTCCTCGACGGCGAACCCGAACACCGCGACGACATCGGCGCCCCCACGGGCCGCATGTACGCCTGCGTCTCCCGCGCCCTGTCCCCCCGTCTCGTCCTCGACCTCTGACCACCCGCCGCCCCCGGCAGGCCCTCACCGCACGTCCGGGCCCCTCATGCTCCGATGACCTGGTCAGGAGTGTGCAGCCAGGTCCGCCCGCCGTCGGGACCGACGGTCATGCCGAAGGCCGAGGCCGGGGGCGCGCCGAGGGCGAGGTAGGCGCTGTAGGCCGTTTCCGTCTCCGACCACAGGTCGCGCGGGCCGTACTGCCATACGGGCTCCCCGGCGTCCGCGATGGCGCCCGAGCCGTCCTCGTCCAGCAGCCAGACGCGGTCGGTTCCGCCGGTCTCGGCGTGCACCATCGACACTCCGGGCAACGTGGCCCCCGCGTACAGGGCGAAGCCCAGGCTCAGCAGGTCGCGGGGCCCGAGGCCACTGGTGGCGGAGCGGGCTGTCGACTGGTCAACCGAACGGGCGGGGGCGGCGGGGCGGTGCGACTTCATCGGCATGTACGAGGCTCCGCCCTTGAACGGGCCGCTTGCCGTGCCGTCCTCGTGGACGCGGAGTCGGAGCACGGCGCCGCTCCAGAAGTCGCGGGCCATCGGGGCGACCAGGATGCCGCCCGGCTCGACCTGGCGTACCAGGCCGTACGGCACATGGCGCAGGGCGCAGGTGGAGAGGATGCGGTCGTACGGCGCCCTGGGGGCCCAGCCCTGTTCCCCGTCGGCTCGTACCACCGTGACACGGGGGAATCCGACGGCGGCGAGGTTCTTCTCCGCCCGCTCCGCCAGCAGCGGATCGATCTCCACGCTGACGACGCGGTCGTCACCCAGGCGCCCGGCCAGCAGGGCGGCGACGTGCCCGGTCGCGGTGCCGATCTCCAGTACGCGCTCGTGGCCCCGCAGTTCCAGGCAGCCGAGCATGGCGGCGACCATGCTCGGCTGCGAGTTGGATGATGTCGCGACGCCCGGCCCGCCCTCATGCCCGTCATCGACCTGGGTCACCACCGGCTCGTCGCTGTGGACCAGCCGCCACCACTCCCCCTCGGTGGTGACGGGCTCGCACCGCTCGGGCCCCTGCCGCCAGACGCGTTGAGGGATGAACCGATGGCGGGGCAGCCGCTCCCACACGGCGCGCCACTCCGGAGAGAGCAGGCCGCGCCCGTCCAGCAGCTCGATGAGCGCGGCGTACTCGGGGTGTACCGCGCCGGAGGCGTCCGTCGTGGTCATCCGATGGCCTTGCCCCCACCGGAGCCGCCGGAGCTGTCGGGAGACGGCGGGGTCGGCGGCGGTGTCCATGGCTTGTCGGAGGGTGGGCCGCTGTGCTTTCCGTCTTCGGTCATACGAACGCTCCTGGTCGCACCTGGGTTTGAGGATTGCACTGCCATGCTCCCCCGCCGAAGGCGCGGTGAAGCTCCGCTCACCGGAAGAGGTGAACGATCGGTCACCGTGCTGACGCATCGCCCGGAACGGCCGTCAGCCCGTCGCTCTCATGCCCCCTCGGCGAAGCGGAAGGCGGCGGTCGGAATGCCGGGGACCGCCACTCGTGCGGTGAACACCGCGCCGTCCGCCGGGCTCGGGTCCGGCAGGCCGGTGCGGGCCGTGGTGATGTACAGCGTGCGCAGGTCATCCCCGCCCAGGCACAGGCCGGCCGGCTGCCGGGCGGGGACGGGCAGCACCTGGTCGAGGGTGCCGTCGGGGCGGTAGTGGTGGACACGGGACTCGCCCCAGATCGCGCTCCATACCCCGCCCTCGGCGTCCACGGCCATGCCGTCGGGGTTTCCCGCGCGCACCGTGGCGAACTCCGCCGGCTCGTGGGCCGGTTCTCCGGTGCGCGGGTCGACGCGGCAGGTCAGGATCGTGCCGCGGGCGCTGTCCGCGAGGTACAGCACAGTGCCGTCCGCGTTGAAGGCGGGGCCGTTGGGAATGGTCAGGCCGTCGAAGACCTGGTGCACCGAGCCGTCGTGGTCCACCCGGTAGAGGCTGCCGGCGCCCTCGTCCTCCGCGTACGGCATGCTCCCCGCCCAGAACCGGCCGTGCGGGTCGGCGGTGGCGTCGTTCATGCGGATGGGGACCGGTGAGTCGTCCTCGGGGCGGCCGAGCCAGTCGAGCGCCGCAAGCCCGTCGTCCGTTCCGCCCGTACGGAACAGGCAGATGCCCGTGCCCGCTGCCGCGATCCACTGTCCGGGGCGGTCCGCGACCGGTGCCACCGCGCCCAAGGGGACGTCCAGCCGCGCCAACTCCTCCAGCGGACCGTCCCGGTGGTCGAGCGGGCCGCGCAACAGACGGCCGCTCATGATGTCCACCAGTACGGGGCCGCCCGGCAGCCAGCGGACGCCCTCGCCGAGGTCGAGCCGGTCCGACCAGACGGCCTCTGCGGTGGAAGCGAGGTTCATGCGGTGGTAGTTCCTCTCGTTCGGCACGCGCGAGCCGTACGGGTACGGGTCGTCGTACGGGCAGCATCGTACGGGCACGAAACCGCCTGGTCAGAAGGAGTCGCCGTACCAGTGGACGGCCCCCGGGGCGCGGGGCACGGCCTGTGCGTGCTCCGGCGGGGCCAGCAGCGGGCGGATCATCCCTATGTGCTCGGTACGGACCGTCGCCCCCGTCATCAAGTGGGGCAGCGCCTCCAGCACGGCAGGTCCCGGCGCGGGCCCCCGCAGTCGCGCCTCGCGCAGTCCCCCGTGCCGGGCGCGTGCGGCGACGGCCGCGAAGAGCGCCGTCAGAGCGCCGGTTTCGGTCGCCGCGTACTCGCGTACGTCCACGGCCCGCTTGCCATGCGCCGCTACCGCCCAGCCCGCCGGCCGGCCGGTGGCCGGATCCTCCGCGACCAGCCACTCGCTGAGCGGCCCATACCAGGCGGGCAGCCGCGTCCGCCAGTCGGCCTCCGTCCGGACCGTACTCAACGGGCTGGAAGAACAGGAGGGTTGGGCAAGATGCGGAAGATCGGCGGGGTGTGCGGGGCGGACCCGGTACGGGGAACGTCCCGGAGGGGTCTCGCTGAGGGAGCCCTCCCTCAGCTGGGTCGGGAAGGTCTGCCAGCCCGAGCCCGTATAGACGCCGGGTGTGCCGGTGAACAGCAGCGACCACGCGCAGGACTCCGCCCGCATCGTCGCGGCGGCCTCCTGGAGCAGCGCGCGGATCAGCCCTCGGCCGCGCGCCTCGGGGCGGGTCGCGACGCTGCCGATGCCGCCGACCCGCACGGGGACGCCCTCGGCGTCGCGGATGTCGCGGGGTACGTAGACGACGACAGCGTCGATCGTGCCGTCGTCGCTGACGGCGAGGAAGGTGTGCCGGTGGCGGTCGGGGTCCAGGGCGTATACGACGGGCAGTTGCGGGGCGGCGCCGAAGCATGCGGCCCAGAGGGCGTGCAGGGCGGGTTCGTCGGCGGGGCGCGCGGTGCGGATGAGGCTCATAGCTGGAGGTTTCCCGCGATGAGCGCGGTGTCGCCGGGTTGGGGGAAGGCGGTGCGGGTTCCGGAGAAGGAGAGGACCGCGCCGAAGGGGTCGTCGTGGGCGCCCCGTTCGATGCCCGTGGTGTGCACGGTGTGCCCGCCGAAGTCGAGGGTGATCCGCGAGCGGTGGGTGCGGTGGCGTCTGCGCAGCAGCAGATCGGTGTGGGCCTCGATCCGGTGTACGGCGGGGTCGGCGAGCATCGCGTCGAGCGCGTCGTCGGCGGGGCGCGCCGCGTCGAAGCAGCCGAACGACCTGAAGTCCAGCACTCCCTCGTGCAGGCGGATCCAGCGCCCGCGCCGAACGCTCCTGGGCGCGAGGACGGTGCCGCCGTTGGACGGCGCGCTGGACCGGGGGTCCCAGCGCAGCAGCATCCCCCCGCCGTCGCCGGGCTCGCGGTATCCGGTCACGAGGGCGGTGTCGCCGTCGGCGAGCCCGTGGCCGCCCCGGTCGAGGAGCGCGCGAACGCTGTCGTGCACCTGGGGCGTGCGGCCGGACCCCGCCGCATGGGCCGGCGCGGTCGCGAGAGCGGCGGCCCCGACGGCGAGCCCCGCGGTGGTCAGGACGCGGCGACGGGTGGTGGCATCGGGCGGGCGGTGCACAGGTTCCTCCACGGGGTGCGGGCAGTGCACGGGTCTTCTTGCGGAGGGTCAGCCGCCGGCGCGCGAACCGCCGGCGCCACCGCCGCCGATCGTGTTGCGGTACGGCGGCATCCAGCGCATCCGGGGCTGCTGGTCGGCGAGGACCCCGCCGTCCACCACGATGCGCGCGCCGGTGAGGTACGCGCCCGCGTCGGAGGCGAGGAGCAGGAGGGCGCCCACGCAGTCGTCGGGCTGGGCGTAGCGGCCGAGGGGTATGCGCTCGCGCCAGGCCGCTTCGAAGGGCTCGCGGTCGAGGGGGAATTCCCCGTCGATGGGGGTGTCGACCATGCCGGGGGCGAGGGTGTTGGCGGTGATGCCGTGCGGGGCGAGTTCGATGGCGAAGGTCTCGGTGAGCAGTTGCGCGGCGGCCTTGGACGCGTTGTAGTGCGCGAGGCCCGCCTCGGCGACGAGGGCGTTCTTCGAGGTCACGGTGATGATGCGGCCGGGTGTGCCGTCGGCGGTCATGTGCTCGGCGATGCGCTGGGTCAGGAAGAAGACCGCGTCGACGTTGACCTTCATGACCCGGCTCCAGCTCTCCGGGGTGATCTCGTTGCAGCGCTCCAGGGCGGCCGTGCCCGCGTTGTTGACGAGGATGTGTACGGGGCCGACGTCGGCGCGGACGGTGTCGGCGAGGCCGGCCAGCTGTTCGGTGTGCGCGAGGTCCTGTGCGTACGCATGGCAGCGGCGGCCGAGGGCGCGGACCTGCCCGGCGGTCTCCTCGATCCCCTCGGCGCCGGGGAGGTCGACGAGGACGAGGTCGGCCCCGGCGGCGGCGAGGCCGGTCGCGAAGGCGCGGCCGAGGCCGCGGGCCGCGCCGGTGACCAGGGCGGTGCGGCCGGTGAGGTCGAAGCGGTCGGTGCCGCGCGGGGCGGGCGGGTGGGTCACGGCGGGGTCCTCGGGGTGGGTGCGGGAGGGGCCCCGCCCGCCCGTACGACCGCACACGGGGTGCGGGAGGGGGACGGGCGAGCGGGGTGCACGGTAGGGGGAGCCTCAGTCCCCCAGGCCCAGCAGGTCGAGCGACGGCCGGTGGATGAGGGCTTCGACGGCTTCCGCGTCGAGCGGCGGGAGGCCCGGTATGCCGGGTATCGCCGCGATCTTTCGCAGGCCGTCGACCGAGTCGTTCACCGTGGTGAACGGGTAGTCGCTGCCGAACAGCAGCTTGTCCCAGACGCCGTAGTCCTGGACCAGGCGGAGGCTGTGCCAGAGCTGGAAGGGCCGGTAGTGCAGGGCGCTGATGTCGGCGTAGACGTGCGGGTGCTTGCGGATGACGGCGATGCACTCGCCCTCGAAGGGGTGGGAGAGGTGGGCGAGGACCATCCGCAGTTCGGGGTGGCGGATGGCGACGGCGTCGAGGTGGCGGGGCATCGCCCACTCCAGCGGGGCCGCGGAGACGAAGGTGGTGCCGGTGTGCACGAGCAGCGGCAGGCCGTTTCGCTCGGCGTAGGCGTACAGCTCGTCGTATTCCTCGGCGGCCGGGTCGAATCCGGCGTACATCGGCATGAGCTTGATGCCGCGCAGGCCTAGTTCCTGGTGGCCGTGGCGGAGCTCGTCCTGCCAGCCGGGCTGGGTGGGGTCGAGGGAGAGGTAGCCGATGAGCCGGTCCGGGTGCCGGGCGGTGTAGGCGGCCACGGCGGTGTCGTCGACCCACAGGCCGCTGCGGCGGGCCTTGCCGCCGACGACGATCGTGCGGGTGTCGGGCGGGCAGGAGGCCGCGTACTCCTCCCAGGTGACGGTGAGGTCGACCTCGCCCTCGTGGGCGCGCGCCGAGTCGGAGGCGAAGGGCTCGCCGAAGTCGTGGCTGTGGCGGAAGAGGTGGGAGTGGACGTCGACGATCATCGGCGGCCTCTCCTGGCGGTGTCGGCCGGGCTCATGTGCGGTTCCTCTTCTCCCAGCCTTCGCTGAACATGTTCCAGAAACGGTGGGTGGGCGGGTGCTCCTCGAAGACCTCGTCGACCAGCTCCACGCCGAGGCCGGGGGCGGTGGGCAGCGGCAGGCGGCCGTTCTCCACCGGCAGGACGCCGCGCAGCGCCTCGAAGACGTAGTCCTCCAGGAGGCCGTCGAAGGTTTCCAGGATCTTGAGGTTCGGGATGCCGAACGCCGCGTGGGCGGAGGCCGTCGTGCACAGCGGGGAGTTGGAGTTGTGCGGGGCGACGAGCATGCCGTGGGTGTCGGCGGCCGCGGCGATCTTCCGTATCTCGGTGAAGCCGCCGGCCATCGAGAGGTCGGGCTGCACGATGTCCACGGCCTCGGTCGCGAAGAGCTGCTTGTACTCGTAGCGGTTGTGGAAGTGCTCGCCGCCGGAGATCGGGAAGGCGGCCCGCTGCCGCAGTTCGCGGTAGCGCTCGATGTGGGTCCAGGGCATCGGCTCCTCGAACCAGCCGATGTCGAAGGGTTCGAGCTCGCGCAGCAGCCGGGCGGCGGTGGGCATCGCGAACCGGGCGTGCCCCTCGATGAAGAGGTCGGCGTCGGGTCCGATGGCCTCGCGCACGGCCGCCACCAGGTCGACGGAGCGGCGCAGTTCGGCCCGCTCCAGTTCGTGCAGGCCGGGGCCGAAGGGGTCGAACTTGAGGGCGCTGTACCCCTTGGCGACGGTCTCGCGGGCCTTGGCGGCGAAGGTCTCCGGGTCGCGCTCGCCGTTGTACCAGCCGTTGGCGTAGACGCGGACGGTGTCGCGGCAGGCGCCTCCGGTGAGGCGGTAGACGGGGACGCCGAGGGCTTTGCCCATGATGTCGTGCAGGGCCTGGTCGAGGCCGGAGAGCGCGACGCCGCCGACGTCCCCGCCGCGCAGGAAGTCGCCCTGGTAGAGGCGGAGCCAGATCTCCTCGGTGTCGAAGGGGTCAGCGCCCAGCAGATGGCGGCCGGCGAGGGACTCGGTGAGGGCGCACACCTCCTGGCCCCGGTAGGGGTGGGTGATCTCGCCGATGCCGGAGAGCCCCTCGTCGGTGTGCACGCGGACGTAGCCGAAGTCGCGCCACGCGGTGCCGAGCATCAGGGTCTCCACCCGGCTGACGCGGCCCGCCGGGCCGGTGGGGCGGGTGCGGTTGACGGTCAGCATCAGATCTGGGCTCCGCCCATGGTCGAGGTGTGGCTGAGGTCGCTGACGCCGCCCCCTGCTATGGCCTCCGCGACAGCGGTCTCGGTGGCTTCGAGGAGCCGGTCGACGTCCCCGTCGGTGTGGGCGTAACTGATGTGGCTGCGCTTGAGGTTGAGGGGCAGCTCGAACAGGCCGTGGTCGATGAGGCGGCGGCGGTAGCCGACGAAGAGGGACGCGTCGTTGGCCAGCAGGTCGCGGTAGGTGCGCGGCGGCGTGTCGGGGGTGAAGCCCGGCATGAAGTACGTGACGAACACGGAGCCATAGCCCGTGACGACGGCGGGCACGCCGAGGCGGGCGTAGAGCGCGGTGAGTCCGGTGCGGACGCGGTCGCCGAGCCGGAAGACGTGTTCGTGGACGGGCTCTTCGCGGAGCTTGCGGAGGGTGGCCAGGGCGGCGGCCACGACCGAGGGGTGGCCGGGGTACGGGCCGGCGAAGACGGCGGG